>CALPOI020000183.1 GCA_943325145.2 Candidatus Planktophila lacus
ACCCATTGTTACTTCGATTGTTCGAGTAGTAATGGCATTAATAAACGCTTTATCGTGAGAGATGACAACGACAGCTTTCGCACTATTGATAAGAAAATCCTCTAACCATTGAATGGATTCGATGTCCATGTGATTGGTTGGCTCATCCAATAAGATTAAATCGGGACGTTGTAAAAGTATTTTAGCAAGTTCAATTCGCATTCTCCAACCACCACTAAATTCAGACGTAGGTCGTGTAAAATCGGAGCGTAAAAAACCCATTCCTTGCAAAACTTTTTCAACTTCAGCTTCAAAATTAGTTTCTTCAATGGAATAATATTTTTCACTTAATTCAGAAACTTCTTCAATTAGCTTATAATAACTTTCTGATTCATAATCTGTACGTGTAGAAAGTTCAGTGTTTATTTGCTCAATACGATCTTTCATTTCAAATAACGTCGCAAATGCCTTGCTTGTTTCTTCAAATACCGTACAATTGTCTTCTGTCAATAAATGCTGCGGTAAATAAGCGATTTTATATTCTTTTGGAGCTGATACTTTGCCAGATGTAGGTTTATTTATTCCGGCTAAAATTTTTAAAAGTGTTGATTTACCTGCGCCATTTTTACCCATTAAAGCAATTTTATCATTCTCATTGATTACAAATGAAACATCACTAAAAAGAGTTTTACCACTAAATTCTACACCAATTGCATCTATTGAAATCATACGTTTTAAAAATTAATCTATGGATATATGCGTGTAAAAGTAAGTTATTTAGTTTTTTCTATCTAAATTTAATTCCAAAATTTGTTTTTATGCGAAAAAAACTTCACTTAATTGTTGGTTTACTAATTGTTTCGGTAGTAATTTTTACGAATTGTTTATCGAATAATAAAAAGGAACAACCAAAAAACAATACACAACAGAACGCTCCAGCGAAAGAAACTACCCGTGTAACATGTACGGATTCATCGTGCATTGGAGAATTTATAGGACCAGAATTTATTAATGGTATTGATACAGCACATCGACTTTCCAATACCGTTGCAAAACATGTTGGGGATAAGTTAAAGCAATTGTATAAAAACAAAAAATACGCACTAGTTGATTTCAGTAAATTAACCATGACAACACAAGGAATGGGGGATGAAGATAATTTTGTAACGTATCGCGTTGTAATCCCTTTTAAATTTGTTAAAAACCCTTGTGATGCAATGACCGCCTTTGATCACTGTGGAGGGTGGGATCATAAGCCAGCATTAGAAGAAAGAAAAGAAAAATTAATCAACTCAGAGAGAACAGTTGTTTACTGTAAACAATTAATGATTAGTCCTATTTTTATCACAAAAGAAAATTTACAAGAATATTGGATTCAATGGCGACATAAAGACTTCCAATACATGTGCCCATGTAATTAATTACCAAATTTCTACAAATTTATCTTTCGAATTTCGCATTGGATCGCCTTCTTTGACTTGAAAAGCATCAAAAAAATCAATGCAATTTTTTAAACTTCCATTTACACGGTACATTCCAGGACTATGTGAATCATTTGCCAATCTGTTTTTTAATTCTTGATCCGTAAAATTTATTTTAAAAATCTGAGCTGCAGAGATAAAGAAACGTTGTGCTGGAGTAAATCCATAAATTCGTTTTTGCTTTTTAAACTCCTTAGTTTTTTTGTATGCATTGAAAGCCAATATCATACCTCCTAGATCTGCAATGTTTTCACCCATTGTCAATTCAGGATTCACACATTGGTCTTCGAAAGGACAAAAGGAGGCATATGTTTTTCCTAACACGCTTGTTTTAGAAGAGAACTTATTCAAATCTTCGTCGTTCCACCAATTAGAAAATGAACCATCAGCAGCAAACTTAGCTCCCATATCATCAAACCCATGTGTCAATTCATGGCCGATAATCATCCCTATACGACTATAATTCACAGCATCTTCTGCTTTTAAATCAAAGAATGGAGATTGCATGATACCAGCAGGAAATACAATTTCATTTAAAAGTGGTTGGTAATAAGCATTGACCATGTGAGGAGGCATTTCCCATTTAGTAGGATCAATTGGTTTACTAAAATCATGAATATTCTTTCTGAAACTCCACATTTCACAGGAAATGTAATTCTCTACATGACTTGCTGATGAGAATGTTAGATTAGAAAAATCCTCCCATGTACTAGGATAACCTAATTTTCGTTTAATTGAAAGTAGTTTATTGATAGCATGCTTTTTAGTACTATCAGACATCCAAGATAAATGATCGATTCTTTCTTTGTAAGCTTCTGTTAAATGATTAACCATTAAGTTAATTTTACTTTGAGCTTTTTCAGAAAAATATTTCTTTACAAATAATTTCCCTAATAACTCACTAATAGGAAGATACGTGATTTCAGTTACCGCTTTTTCTTCTAATGGTTTGTCAACTGTTTTACCAGATAGCGTTACAGAATAGAAATCAAAATTTAATTGTTGAAAGGAGGAAGAAAGATGAGTTGCAAAGTGATTCAATACTTGAGAAATTAAATATTCTTTCCAATGTTCTAAAGGGACTAACGCTGTTAACTCAGGAATTGAAAACAAATAATTAGGTTGACCTACAATAAATTTATCAATCTTGGGATACGCTAATTTCTGTAAGTATTTATCAAACTGAATATCTTGAAGACGCTCTATAACATCTGTTTCCGAAAATTTATTGTACGTTTTATCAGGATCTCTTAAGTCTTGAGGTAACATCATTTTTAATGCCAAACGTTTTTCAAAATTCACAGCGTGATAAGCTGCATCAGTTGCTCTCGCAGTCGTGTAACCGATTTCAAGGAATAATTTTTTCACGAAATCTTGGTAATGGTTCAAAAGCGATTTTTTATTTTCTTGCAAATAATAATTTGCGTTCGGCAATCCAATCCCAGATTGGTAAATGTAAAATGAATTAGCATGGGTATTTTTTAAATCTTGTCCTGATTCAATGGAAAACAAAACATTGACTTTACGTTCGTGTAGCATGGCCAAAACAGATGTAAGTTGGTCTTTGCTATTGATGGAATTGATACTATCAATTAAGTACTTGATAGGTAAGTAACCTACTTTATTTCGATGTGAGGTATCAATGTATGTTTTGTAATAAGTACCTAATAAAGATCGCTGTAACTCTTTTGTTTGTTGCGCTTCTGATTCTAAAATAGAGATTAGTTTTTTCTTATTAGAAATATCCAATTCATTCATACTTCCCCAACGCGATTCTGTTTTTGGAACAGGATTATTCTTTATCCATTTACCATTTGCAAATTGATAGAAATCCACCTTTGGAGAAGCGGAAAAATCCATGTAACTTGTATCAATACTTTTTTTTCGTTGTGCGATTAAGAAAGAGGGTAGTGCTCCAATAACACACAAAAAACAAATTATAATCTTCATAATGATTGAACTTTTAAATGTATTAAATATAGTTAATTCCTGAGCATTTCAACGTATGCATAATCCCATTCAGAGTATTCTCTAATGGATTTAAAATTAAACGATTTATAAAAATCTTCTAAGTACTTTAACGCTGCAATTCGAATTGAATCAGCTCCTAATTCTTTTTCTAGAAAAGCAATAGTATACTGGAAAAGTTGTCTGCCTAAAGATTTTCTTCTGAATTCTTCTTGAATGACAATTCTTCCAATTGAATATTCAGCATACAATTTAGTGGGTGGTATAATACGTGCAGTACCAATAAGTTGATTGGTATTATTTTTACATAACACATGAAAACTAAAAGGATCTAATCCATCAACTTCTGGGTAAGGACAATTTTGTTCAATTACAAAAACATCGACTCTAAGTTTTAGAATGTCGTGCAACTCCTTTGTTGAAAGAGAATTAAAATGTTTGATTTCCCAGTCAATCTGCATTAAATCACGTTTGAATTACACCAACATTGTAGGCCTTTTCTGCTTTTTTATGATTTGCCATTTCTATCCCCATACCAATAATTTTCCGTGTATCTAACGGATTGATAATCGCATCTACCCATAAACGGGAAGCAGCATAATAAGGAGAAATTTGAGCATCGTATTTCGCTTTGATGGTAGAATAAATTTCATCCTCACGTTCTTTCGTAATCTCTTC
This sequence comes from Candidatus Planktophila lacus, assembly GCA_943325145.2. Classification (GTDB taxonomy): domain Bacteria; phylum Bacteroidota; class Bacteroidia; order Flavobacteriales_D; family Crocinitomicaceae; genus CANHVK01. The sequence continues at coordinate 4,107 of CALPOI020000183.1, forward strand.
TCCCTTACCTTTTAAAGTAGCTACTTCAATCTGAAGCAAAGTTTTAGCAGCAGCAGCACCACTCATCACAGCAATTTCGGCTGTTGGCCATGCGACAATCAAACGAGGATCGTAAGCCTTACCACACATGGCATAATTTCCAGCACCATAAGAATTACCAATAATAATGGAGAATTTTGGAACCACAGAATTAGCCATTGCATTTACCATTTTAGCACCATCTTTAATGATACCTGAATGCTCTGATTTGGAACCTACCATGAATCCAGTAACATCCGTTAAAAAGACAAGTGGAATATTTTTTTGGTTGCAATTCATAATGAATCGAGCAGCTTTATCTGCAGAATCATTGTATATCACCCCGCCAATTTGAATTTCACCTTTGCTATTTTTGGATATTTCACGTTGATTGGCAACAATTCCAACACTCCAACCATCAACGCGCGCATATCCACAAATGATTGTTTTTCCGAATTCTTCTTTATATTCCGTAAAATCAGAATCATCTACCAACCATTTTATGACTTCTTTCATATCATAAGACTTGCTTCGATCAGCTGGTATCATTCCGAAAATTTGTTTTCGATCAATTTTTGGTAATTGTGCTTGTTTTTTATCAAACCCTGCTTGCTCAAACTGACCAATTTTATCCATTAAAGAACGGATTGTAGCCAGACATTCTTGATCATTTTCAGTTTTGTAATCACACACACCTGAAATTTCAGTATGGGTAGAAGCGCCACCAAGCGTTTCATTATCAATATTTTCACCAATAGCAGCTTTAACGAGATAAGAACCTGCTAGAAAAATAGTTCCAGTTTTATTTACAATGAGTGACTCATCAGACATGATTGGAAGGTAAGCACCTCCAGCCACACAACTTCCCATAACCGCTGCAATTTGAACAATCCCTTGAGCGCTCATTTTCGCATTATTTCTGAAAATTCGTCCGAAATG
>CALPOI020000184.1 GCA_943325145.2 Candidatus Planktophila lacus
AATCGAGCGAAAAGCTCCTGGTGTAATCTATCGTCAACCGGTAACTGAACCTTTACAAACAGGTATCAAATCTATCGATGCGATGATTCCTGTAGGAAGAGGTCAACGTGAGTTAATCATCGGTGACCGTCAAACAGGTAAAACAACTGTTGCAATTGATACAATTATCAATCAAAAAGAATTTTACGATAGAGGTGAACCTGTATTTTGTATATATGTAGCTATAGGTCAAAAAGGATCTACTGTAGCTGGAATCGTTAAAAAATTAGAAGATGCTGGTGCTATGGCATATACTGTAATAGTTGCAGCTAACGCATCTGATTCTGCTCCAATGCAGTTTTATGCTCCAATGACGGGCGCTGCAATTGGTGAGTTTTTCCGTGATTCTGGAAGACCAGCGTTAATTATTTTTGATGATTTATCTAAACAAGCGGTAGCTTACCGTGAAGTTTCTTTGTTATTACGTCGTCCTCCAGGACGTGAGGCGTACCCAGGTGACGTTTTCTACTTACACTCTCGTTTGTTAGAAAGAGCTGCTAAAATCATTAATGATGATGCAATTGCTGCAACAATGAATGATTTACCAGAATCCTTAAAAGGTATCGTGAAAGGTGGTGGCTCATTAACGGCACTTCCGATCATTGAAACACAAGGTGGTGACGTTTCTGCATACATTCCAACCAACGTGATTTCGATTACAGATGGTCAGATTTTCTTAGAAGGTGATTTATTTAATGCAGGTATTCGTCCAGCAATCAACGTAGGTATTTCTGTATCACGTGTTGGGGGTAATGCTCAAATTAAATCAATGAAAAAAGTTGCTGGTACGTTAAAGTTAGATCAAGCTCAATACCGTGAATTAGAAGCGTTTGCTAAGTTTGGTTCTGATTTAGATGCTGCTACTAAATATGTATTGGATAAAGGTGCTCGTAACGTAGAGATTTTGAAACAACAAGATGGTGATCCATATCCAGTTGAAAAACAAATTGCGATTATCTTCGTTGGAACAAGAGGTCTAATTCAAAACGTTCCTGTAAATAAAGTAAAAGAGTTTGAAAAAGAATTCTTGAATTACTTAGAAGCAAAACATGCTGATGTATTAACGGCTTTAAAAGTTGGTAAGTACACAGATGAGTTAACGGACACGTTGACAAAAGTTGCCAAGGAAATTGGTTCTAAATATTAATTAATTATGTCACACCAGATGAATATTTGGTGTGACTTTTTTTATAAGTATGGCTAGCTTAAAGGAAATAAAAAATAGAATCACGTCGGTTTCTTCCACGATGCAAATTACATCTGCGATGAAAATGGTGTCTGCTGCAAAGTTAAAACGAGCACAAGATGCAATTACTCAATTGAAACCATATTCTATTAAACTTCAAGAGATTTTAGGAAATCTTACTGCTTCATTAGACTTATCTGAAAATGCTTTTTCGCATGTTCGTGATGAAAATAATGTTTTAGTAATTGCTATTTCATCTAACAGAGGTTTGTGTGGTGGTTTTAATAATAACATTTTGAAAAAAGTGAATGAGTTGATCAATGCAACTTATACCAACTCTAATGTTAGTTTGCTTTGTTTTGGAAAGAAAATTACTGACTCATTCCGAAGAAGCCCATTACGTTTAGACAATGAGCTTTTTGGTACTTCTGATATTTTCGCTGATTTAACTTACAACAATGCTGCCTCAATTACAGAAGAAATTATTGAACAATTTTTAGCAAAAAAGTTTGATAAAGTAGTGGTTGTATACAATTCATTCATTAATGCTAGCGTTCAAGAAGTAAAAGTTGAACAATTGTTACCGATTGTACCAAGTGTTTCTAATGATACTTCAAACAATGAGTATTTCTTTGAACCATCTAAAGTTGAAATTGTTGATCAGTTAATTCCTAAGTCATTGAAAACTCAGTTTTTTAAATCTTTACTTGATTCTCATGCTTCTGAGCATGGTGCACGTATGACTGCGATGCATAAAGCAACAGATAATGCGAAAGAATTAAAAAGATCACTTACACTAACTTATAATAAAGCACGTCAAGCTGCTATTACAAACGAAATATTAGAGATTGTTGGGGGTGCAGAAGCCTTAAATAATTAAGATTAGAATTTATTTTAACAAAAAAAGCTACTATAATAAGTAGCTTTTTTTGTTATGTTTCATTTCGTTTCATTTTTTAAAGTAATTCAGGTCGATATTCGAAGTGCATCGTATCGTAATGGTACCAATTCCCCCCCCAAATGAAACCATATTTTTCAAAAATTTTCACAAGTTTTAGGGGGATTTTATTTCTAAAGTTTAATTTTATATTTTCATTAGTGCTTTTTGCATCCCATTGCCAATAATTTGAATAGTTAACATTAACATCTATTGTCATACCGAAACTGTGCATACTTAGTCGGTTTGTACCGTTAATTTTCCTCCAATTAAATGTCCCACCAATTTTCTGTATGTATTTTTTTAAATCAGGATGACAATCTATTTCTTTCGAAATTGAATCAACTTTTTCATTAATCTTATTTATTGATGTAATTTGAATTTTTTGAGATGTAAGTTTTGGACACCAATTAACGACTATTAATTTATTTTGAACATGTTGTTTACTAGTACCGTATATCTTTTTGAAAAACTCCTCATTTCTAATTCTTCCAGGATCAAAATTTTGAGGCATTTTGTTTCCTTGCCATTGATTGTATTCGTACTTAAACATATCTTCAATGTCTGGAGAATTGATTAATTCACTTTCATTTTTTTGTTGACGGTCATCGTAAATTTGTTTACTTCCATCTTTAAAATACAGGTAATTTTCTTTATAGTATGAAATACTTGAGTAATACTTTATTAGTTTCTCTACATTTTTAGGTATTTGCTCTTTTTCTGTAGTTTCTAAGTTTGTTTTAGATGAATTAAACTGTTTTTGTGTGTGTTTTAATCCATTAAAAAAACTTGTGAAAAGTAGAGAAAATATAATTTTATTCATAAGATTTTATCAATTGTATATTTTCTTTTTCTATTTGAGTCAATTGATCATCCACATTAGTAAGCCTGCCATAATACCAATTTTGATTATTAAAATAATTTTTCATTTCTGGTGTTTTGAAAATATATCCATGTCTTGCAAATATTTCATTTCTCATTATTTTCAATTCAAATGGACTTAAATATTTTAACTGTTCTGTAGATAAATAACTTGTTGAAGCTTCTGGATATTCCCCATCATAATATGAGTTCGTTGAACGATTTTTATTTTCAGTTTTATAATTATTATAAGTCAAATTTTGACTTGAGTAGGTTTCGCTTTCACTTATTTTTTCTTGGCTAATTGTTTCATTGGTTAAGTCTTTACGTTGTTTTTCGAGAATAGCATTTTGTTCTATTATTTTTTCTTGTAATGTTTTTATTTCATCTGTTGTTGTATTATTACAAGAAATCATCAATAGGGTAGTGCAATAGAATGATATGAATTTAATCATAATTTATGGTTTATGTTTGTAATAAATTTACTAATAAATCATCATTTATCTTATTTGTGTAAATATTTATTTAATTTTTTGCTTAAAATAAATGTTTTTTTGTCAAATTAATTTCATTCACATTTGTATTACTGCAACTTTTTTAAATGAATTGCGTTCAATTCATAAATACACTTTGAGTAAATTTTTGTTTAATCAATGTTTACTTTAAATTTGTAGTCTTAAAGAATAGTGCAATGAAGAAAATATTAGTAATTGGTGCTGGCGGACAAATTGGTTCAGAGTTAGTCATTACTTTGCGTAATCGTTTTGGTACAGAAAGTGTGATTGCAGCAGATGTTAAAGAATCATGCCCTGAAATTTTAAAGGGAGGTGAATACGTACATTTGGATGCCTTGAATCGTGAACAAGTGAGAAATTGGGTGATTGACAATCGTCCGGATGATATTTATTTATTAGCTGCTTTACTTTCTGCAACAGCAGAAAAAAATCCTGATTTTGCTTGGAAATTAAATATGGAGGGTTTATTCACTATTTTAGAACTTGCTAAGGAAGGTTATGTTAAAAAAGTGTTTTGGCCTAGTTCTATTGCAGTTTTTGGCCCTACAACTCCAAGAGATTTTACACCTCAATATACTGTGATGGAACCAACAACTGTTTATGGTATTTCAAAGTTAGCAGGTGAAAGATGGTGTGAATATTATTTCAATAAATTTGGTGTTGACGTTCGTTCTATTCGTTATCCTGGTTTAATTTCATACACTAGTTTACCTGGTGGAGGAACAACTGATTATGCAGTGGATATTTTTTATCATGCGAAGGAGTCTGGCAAATACACTTCTTTTTTAAAAGAAGATACTGCATTGCCGATGATGTACATGGAAGATGCTATAAGAGCAACCATAGAATTGATGGAAGCTCCTAAAGAACAAGTGAAAATTAGATCAAGTTATAACTTAGCAGGCATTAGTTTTACACCTTCTGAATTGGCGAATGCGATTGCTGAAGAGTTACCTGCATTTCAAATGAATTATCAACCTGATTTTAGACAAGCAATTGCTGATAGTTGGCCTAAGTCTATTGACGATACTGCAGCTAAAGATGATTGGGGATGGAAAGAAGCATATGATCTCCGTAAAATGGTGAAGGTTATGCTTGAAAATGTTGATCCTTCAAAATTGAAATAAATTGATTAAATCTTTGAAAATAGCTCTATTTACTTTTTTTGTTGTTTTTGGAACAACAAACGAATATAGCTATGGACAAAAAGTTAATAAAAAGGACGAGACAGGTAAAAAACAAGGTAAATGGGTGTATTTTGGAAAAGACCGACCTAATGCAGGTTATCCTGAAAAAGGAAAAGTGGAAGAAGGTGAATACAAGAATGATCGTAAGGAAGGCTTTTGGGTCAAATACCATTACGACGGAAAAACTCCCAAATTAAAAGGTGAATACATTTTTAATCGTCCAAAAGGTGATTTCATAAAATACCATGAAAATGGGAAAGTCAAAGAGATTGGAACTTTCGAACGAGACCAATATAAAGATACATTAAGAAGATACCATTC
>CALPOI020000185.1 GCA_943325145.2 Candidatus Planktophila lacus
AGTCATACTTGGTTAGCGTATAAATTTCCTATACAGTATTCACCTGATCAACTACACCTCTAAAGTTACATTAACTTTGGAGGTGTATCCGTATATTTTACCACATATAATTTTAGGATCAATTGTTTCAATATCTGAGGTTTCAAGGGTTGATAATGTCTTAGCAATTATCTCATCTTGTTATGATACAATTAGTTTCGGTTGCATACAAAGAGTGTAATGGATTTTGGTGTAACCAGCTCATACATGAGTAGAAAAAAGAGTAAACATCTTTTTAAAACCAAAAAAGATCTTACTTTTCTAATCAGCTAACCTTTGTTTCTTTGATTGTATTGATTCGTTTTGAGTTAGTCAATTCTAATGCTTTTTTAACAATTGATTGGGTATCAAATCCAGCTTCTTCGTACAATTCTTTTTGTGTACCGTGATGAATATAAGTATCTGGAATACCTAGCCTTACTACTTTAGATGAATAATTGTTGTCTGCCATAAACTCTAAGATAGCACTTCCCATTCCGCCCATGATGCATCCATCTTCTATGGTAATGACCAAATCAAATTTGCTGAAAACTTCATGTAGCAATATTTCATCAAGAGGTTTCACGAATCTCATGTCATAATGAGCAGCGGAAATTCCATCATTTTTTAATTCATTAACAGCGGATTGAGCGAAAATACCAGTTGTACCGATAGATAATAACGCAATATCGGTTCCATCGTTTAATTTTCTACCTGTTCCTATTTTGATTTCTTTGAGTGGTGTTTTCCATTCTAGCATCGATCCATTTCCTCTTGGATAACGAATTGAAAATGGGCCTCTATTTTCCATCTGTGCGGTATACATCAAGTTTCTCAATTCTTCCTCGTTCATAGGAGCAGAAACAATCATATTTGGAATCATTCTCATATAGGCAATGTCGTAAGCACCGTGGTGTGTTGCCCCATCTGCCCCAACGAATCCTCCACGATCTAGACAAAAAACAACGTTTAAATTTTGTAGCGCAACATCGTGTAATACTTGATCGTACGCACGTTGCATAAATGAAGAATAGATATTACAAAATGGAACAAGACCTTGAGTAGCCAATCCAGCTGAAAAAGTAACCGCATGTTGTTCAGCAATACCTACATCAAATGCTCTGTTAGGCATCGCTGCCATCATTATATTCAATGAGCATCCAGAGGGCATAGCAGGAGTTACACCCATTATTTTTTCATTTTTTTCAGCTAATTCTACAATGGTATGTCCAAATACATCTTGAAATTTAGGCGGTTCAGGTGATTTTGGAACCACTTTAATAATTTCTCCAGTGTCTTTGTTGAAAACACCAGGTGCATGCCATTTTGTTGGGTCACCTTCTTCAGAATATTTATAGCCTTTTCCTTTAACTGTAATGCAATGTAAAATTTTAGGACCAGGGATGTGTTTAAGATCCTCGAGTACTTTTGCTAATCCAACAACATCGTGACCGTCAACTGGACCAAAATATCTAAATTTTAGTGATTCAAAAAGATTACTTTGATTTAGTAGTGTACTTTTTAAAGAATGCGAAATTTTCGAAACAACAGTTTGTGCATCTGGTCCAAATTTCGATATTTTACCTAACATTTTCCAAACCTCATCTTTTACTTTGTTGTAAGTATGGGAAGTTGTAATGTCAGTTAAATATTCTTTTAAAGCACCAACATTCGGATCGATTGACATACAGTTGTCGTTGAGTACGACTAAAAGATTTGCATCTTTTTCAAAACCAGCATGATTCATTCCTTCAAAAGCAAGACCCGCGGTCATCGCACCATCGCCTATTACTGCTATGTGTTGTCTGTTTTTCTCTCCTTTGTAGCGGTTTGCAACAGCCATTCCTAATGCTGCTGAAATAGATGTTGAAGAGTGACCTACACCAAACGTATCGTATTCACTTTCGCTTCTTTTTGGAAAACCTGAAATTCCACCTTTCAAACGATTTGTATGAAAAACAGATCTTCTACCTGTTAATATTTTATGACCATAAGCTTGGTGACCTACGTCCCAAACAAGTTGATCATATGGAGTATTAAAAACGTAATGTAGGGCAACAGTCAGCTCAACCACACCTAAACTTGCGCCAAAGTGACTATTTCCAATTTCAGAGATTACGTCAATGATGTATTGTCTCAAGTCGTTTGAAACATGTGGTAAATCGTTTAACTTAAATTTATCTCTTAAATCAGAAGGTAACTCAATTTGCTCTAAGTAGGTGCCTGCTTTATAGTTTGCCATAGACGTTTTTTGAATCTACAAAGTTATTATTTATGTAGTGATTAAACAAATAAAGTTCGGTTTTGTTGTTAATCGTTTAAATATATTAAATCACTCTAATAATTAGTGTTGTTTTACCTTTTTTATCCACTTTGTATTTGAGTGATATGAAGTACATTTACATTCTAAATCTAATTTTTACGTAATGAATAAATTCTTTTATTTATCAACCTGCGATACATGTAAAAAAATAATGAAAACGTTACAGCTTCCAGAGCAGATTGAATTAATTGACATCAAATTTCGCCCTATTTTAGAAGACGAATTAGATCGTATGAAAGATTTGTCTGGTAGTTTTGAGTCTCTTTTTTCAAAGAAAGCCATTAAGTATCGCTCACTCGGATTAAACACCCAAAATTTAATGGAGCTTGATTTTAAACGTTTGATTTTAGTGGAATATACTTTTTTAAAAAGACCTATTTTAGTAATCGATGATCATATTGTTATAGGTAATTCAAAAGAAGCGATTGATAAAATGTTAAAACTTTCTGAACAAATTAAGTAAATAATTTGTTTTCGTACTTTTTTCATACATTTGTTTGAATTTAATAAGGTTAATTATGAAAATGAAAAAAATTTCTTTGTATTTGCTTTTAGCAACAGGGATTTCTGTTGCTCCTTCTTGTAAAAAAGATGCAGTAGCACCTACTACACCGATCACGCCAACTACTGTTTACAATGATGAACAGAATAAGGAAAATTTGCAAAATACTGGACTTTCAATGATGAAAGAAATGGATGATGCAAAAAATCTAGTTGGAATTGATTATACACAGCATTTTGCTGATTTGGTGGAGAAAGCAGATCCTTTTGGTTCTAATGCAGCATTTATGCCTATGAAAGTAATTACTGCTTTGGCTTTGTTTGGTGAAAACGGCTCAACGAAAGCGTTGGAAAGCTCATTAAAAAGAGGTGGAAGTGAAGATAACTTAAACGATGCCTATACTAGCCGTTTAGGTGAATACAGTTGGAATGGAAATGGCTGGAATAAAAAAGCAAGTACTAAAATTATTTTGCGTTTTCCTTCAGAAGAAGGAAAAGGTAACAATGCTTCTTATGAAATTTCATTTGTGAATTATTCTGGAACAAGTTTATTACCTGAAGGAAATACACCTTCAAGTGTGGATGCTAAATTTATTGTAGATGGAAATATTATTACTCAGTTAGAGTTCACCGGTAAATACAATTCTGATGGCATTCCAAATTTATTGGACGCTAAATTATCTGTTAAGCCTTATAGTTTTTCATCAACTTTTACAAATACATCTTCCAAAATAGCTAAAGTATTTGCATTTAAAAGATTAGAAAAAACTTTGTTAGCAATGGGGGCTACTATTTCTGGTAACTTGGACAAAGCAACTATTGAGGATATTGTCAATAATGAAAATGCAGAGGAAATTAATAAAGTTGTTAAATCGATTTCTGCATATACGCAACTTTTTGACATAGTTATTAAAGGTGAGGCAAATGTGGATGGCATAGTGAATGATGTAAAAGGAAAAGAGGATGTTTCTGATGAGGCTGTTGTTTCTACAGCTAACAAAAATGTAAAATTGAGTGTTTCTTATGCTTCTTCAGGACAACAAATTGCAGGTTCTGAATTTTATCTAAAAAGTAATACTTATCAAGACTATCAATACAATCCTGAGACGAAACAATGGGTGCAAGTTGAAAGAACAGATAAAGAATTAGATATAAGAATGATTTTTAAGGATGGTTCTAAAGCAGATTTAGAAACTTATTTTAAAAATGGTTTTGATAAATTGGGTGATGAATTTGAAAAATTCGCACAAGATTTAGAAGATAGATACGGAAAATAATTAGCTTATGGCTAAACAAAAAACGCTACCCTCGAGTAGCGTTTTTTGTTTAAAGACAAATAGATTAAATGATTTCGATGGAATCAATAGAATCACCTTCTTTGATTGCATCGATTACATCTAAACCTTCGTAGACTTTACCAAAACAAGTGTGATTTCTATCTAAATGTGAAGTTTGTTTTCTGCTGTGGCAAACAAAGAATTGAGAACCTCCAGTATTTCTTCCTGCATGCGCCATAGATAAAACCCCTCTGTCGTGGTATTGATTTTCTCCTGTTAACTCACAATCAATTTTATACCCTGGACCACCAGTTCCTGGCATTCCTTTTGCTCCTTCTCTAGAGTTTGGACATCCACCTTGAATTACAAAATCAGGAAGTACGCGGTGCCACTTTAATCCGTTGTAATAGCCTTCTTTTGCTAATTTCACAAAGTTTGCAACCGTGTTTGGCGCATCATTTTCATAGAAAGACACCTTCATGTCTCCTTTGTTTGTTTTTATTATTGCTTCCATTTATTAATTTTTTGAGCAAAATTAGCGATAATCTTAGCATTAGAAAATAGTACGTTGAATCTTTCTTTAAAGATCATCGTATTGATTGCTTTGAATTTTGATTGGTTTTGTTTCTAATTGATACAATTCGTATACATTGGTATTATTTCATCTATTTTGGTATGCTCCGTACTTTAGCCATACTTAAACCTTACACTTCCTATTCTTAAGGTATTGTTTTGAATAACCTGAGTTCGATTATTAACAATTTAATTGTCAATAAATTAGCTTTATTTGGTTAGGAAGAGTGAAATACAATTAGTATCTTTAAATTGTTGTTTATTAATGATTTAAACTAATTTTCATGTATTTCACTCAAGATAAAATTACCGA
>CALPOI020000186.1 GCA_943325145.2 Candidatus Planktophila lacus
AACTACATTTGGTTTACCTGTTCAATCGACTGGTACAACATGGAACGCACCGATCAAAAATGTATATGTTAAAAGTCTTTCTCAAGAACATGGGATTGTTTCGATGGAAAAAGATCAAATTGCTAACTACGAATTAGGAGATATTGTGTACATCCTTCCTGTTCATTCTTGCATGACAAGTCACGCAATGAAAAAATATGTTTCAATTCAAGATGGAAGAATAATTGAAAGATTCAATTAGCACTTACAAATTAAAGAATCGCTTCATACTGCATTTTCACCTCTTTCCCTTTGAAAGCAATGGCTATTAAATGGATGTTGGTATGTCCTTCTTGTTGCAAGGTAGCTGCGTAGTTGTTGGTTTTCATTTGTTGCATGGCTGAAGCGAGGGTTTCTTGGATACTTTCTTCGTCTTCAGCATCAAACTTCTTAAATTCAAACACAAAGGCAGGAAGATTCGATTGTAATGGATGTAACATCACATCGTATCGTCCATAACCACTTTCTCGGTTGGAAGTAATGCGGTATTCTGTTTGTAATTGCACCATCATTCCCAGAACTAAAGCATGGTAGACCTTTTCAGGTTCTGAATCGGCGAAATCATAATAACTGCAGGTCATTCGAATAAAATCTGCAAAGTACTTTGAGAAATCCTTGATACGTCCTTTCATCAAATTCTCCAATACCACATTGAACTTATTGTAAGTTTGTGATTTGGAAAACCAGTATAAAATTGAATCTTCAAAAATGGTTTGAATTTCAATGTTTGGTATTTGAAACTCTCCAAACTGTTTGTTTTTGACCAAGGTTTTGTTCACCAAACGCAAGTATCCCGAAAACAAAAAGAAATTCCACAAGGCATCAGGGGATTCTTGGATGTTTCCAAATACCACATCTTCGGAAATGGCTTTTTTCAAGGTGCCACCACCTAACAACACTTCAATCTCTTGTTTCACATCGGCATCGCCCTCCATTATGAGTTGTTTGATTATGTCGTTGGAACTGGTATTTACCCAATAGGGCTTGAGTTCGCGTTGGGTGTTTTCCAAAAAACTCAAAATCGACCAAGGGTTGTAAATTACCTGATCTTTTCCAAAAATATAGCCATTGTACCAACGTTGTACGTCTTCCTCTCGGTCGAGGGCGTTGGTATCGATTAACAATTGGTGTACTTCTTCTGGGGTAAATCCAAAACAATCTGAAAATTCATCGTCAATCAAGGTAGAAACCTTCAAATTGTTCAAGCCAGAAAAGATACTTTCTTTGGCAACGCGGTAAATACCTGTCAGAACAGCTCTTTCCACAAAATTGTTGTCTTTCAAACAATTGGAATACAATAAACGCATAAACCCGATGCATTCCTCGTAATAATTACAGATGTACGAATTATTGATAGGTGTATCGTATTCATCGATTAAGAGCATTGGCTTTACACCGTGGTGAAGGTCGAGGAATTCGCAAAGTTTCAGAATCGAAAGTTGATAATCTGAAACCGATGCTTCACGATTTAAAATAGATTTTACATAATTTTTATCATTCTCGCTTAAACTTGTAGAAGTTTCTAAATAGCGATGACGACCATATTCACTTTGTAGTAAAAGAAGAATACTTGCATAACTATCTTGCCATTTTTGTTGTTTTATATCTTTAAAGGACAACCAAATCACTGGGTACCTCCCTAAATGGTAGTCAAATTGTTCCCATTCTTTGATTTTCAACCCATCAAACAACGGTGCTTTGCTTGTTTCAGAAATCTCGAAATAGCGACGGAGCAGCATCATGTTCAAGGTTTTTCCAAAGCGGCGTGGACGTGGGAAAAGAAAGATTCCATTTTTGTTTTCAAATAACTTCTGAATGAAAAAGGATTTATCAACATAATAGATATCCTCTTGAATGATTCGTTCAAAATCATGGTGTCCGATGGCAATACACTTGTTCATAACACAAAGATAAGAGAGAATTATAAATTATGAGTTATGTCATTCATAAATCCCTAATTCCAAAACGCTCGCTTCGCCTTCTCGCACGTTCGTTACCTCACGGCTCGATGACTCCGCTCGATGCACAACCCTAAAACAGTCTCAGAAATATACTTGTATTACTTTAAATAGTCAAAGGGTCAAATAGTCAAATAGTCAACGCCATACAGGTTAATCCCTCAAACACCTAACAGAGAACCCGTTAGTCTTATTGGAGTTGTATCTGTCTGCAAGCCAAAGGCTGCTGCCCAGGCCGCGGGTCCAAGCATCGCCTGTACTGTACTCCATAGAACTCCACCAGCTACCGACGCTGCCAATGCCGTAGTAATACCCACTGCCTAAGCGGAGCCCGCCCGGAAGACCAGTAAACAATGACATGTTAGTAGCATATGTATTTGGGCTATCCCAGTTGGTGGTGCCTACTTCTTTCATTTTTCCTCCTGCGATACTTTCACCACCTAAATAGTCTGTTAAAACCATCCATTCAGCGTCAGTAGGCACGTGCCAACCTGTTGGACAGATGTTTTTATAGCCATTGGTTGTTTTGCTTACTGCATACCAATTGTAAAGTTTACCGTATTTGGCATTGTTAGCTGCATCATTATTGTAATAAGCCCATGCTCCCGTGGTATTGCTTGCCCATTGTGTTTTGTCGGTAATGTTTGGAATGGTTGTCCCATCGTTGTATTTACTTGTTTTCAAGTTTTCAGCCATCCATTGTTGCTTTCCAATATAAACAGTTTTGTAAGAGTTTCCTTCTTTATCTGAAATAGGTTGCCCTGGACGAACTTCTAATGGTTTCACATCAACTTCAAAATTACATGAACGACCTCCAAACCTTAAAGGAAGGATAGCTTTCCCACCATTTAAGGGAGTGCCAGTTACTCTAAAATTTAAATATCCTTCTCCATTTGCAATAGTACTACCTTCTAAATAAGCAGTTAACCCTAAAACATTGATTGAGGAAAAGGATTTATCAATAAATGTTTTACCATTCCCTCCTTGATAAACCATTGAAAACCTAAAATCTACTATATCGCCTTGAGTGATGTTTTCTGCACTCCCTTGATTTACATTGATACTATTACAGTCCAAATAGGAAATGGACACATCATTTATGCCTAACTCGAGAATATCGATATTGAATTCACACGTTTGACCTCCAATTTTAATTGGAAATTTAGCCATACCTGATTCTTTAGGAATACCAAATAAGTTAAACACTAATTTACCATCACCTACTGCCAATGAATCAGCATTCAATTTAGCAGTTACACCAACAACTCCTGTTGATTGAATTTCTTGAAGAACATAGAGCTTACCATTGCCCCCTTTATAAGGAATTTCGACAGTTAACCCGTCAGCACTTTCTCCCTTTCTTAAAGTTTCAGAGACTTTCGCCTTTAAACATTCTAAAGTTGTTATCGAACTTTGATCGGTGTTCTGTTGAATCTCTTTATTAGAAGTAACTTCCTTCTTACAAGAAACAACTAAAGTGAAAATAAGTAAATAGCTAATAATTTTTTTCATGGTAAATTTTAATAAATTACACAAATATATAAAATCAGTCTGATATTTCATCAAAAACTAGAATTCACTTATTCATCAATAATTCTTCGTCAAACTAACATCCTGCGTTTCTTTTTGCCACACGTATTCAGTAGTAGGAAACCCGTTTTTAAGGTAGGTTACCATTCCATTTCCCGTTGATCGGGTATACAAACTTGCAATTGCATCAATGACAACGATTCTGCGCAACAATGTTTTTTGAGGAAGCCCTAAATAATCATTTACAGTGATTTCTTCTTGAGAAACTCCGTCTGGATAAAAAGTGGCTAAATCTTTTCCAACTTGAACGTTGTAATTTCGGCCTTTCTGTTCAATTGCATTTAAAATATCGTGAACGTACCCTTCATTAAATGGTCTGATTTCTCGTTTTTGTTGAATCGTGGATAGCGTCTGTTTTTCAGCAATTTTTTTCTGTACATCATCCAATTGGACAGTGGTTTTATTCATTTTTTTCTCGTTTTTAGCGATCAATGAATCATTTTTATTCTGAGTTTTTACTGAATTAGATGACACTTGTTTACTTTTGTTTGCCATTCTTTTTTTGTTAGCTGCATCCAACAATGCTGCATTTTCGGTAATAGATTCTTTTGTTGGATCTCCAGATATTTCCTCCAACTTATCTACTTTGGGTTTACTTTGTTCTTTTGCTGCAATGACTAATTGCGCATTGATTTGATTTATTCTTTGTTGTGCAAAAGCAAGTTCAGGATTTAACTTCAACAGGCTTTCATATCTTTTTTTTGCTTCTAACCACCTTTTCGAACTGTACGATTGTTCAGCCAATGAAAGTAATTGTTTCATTTCTTCCTTTTTCTGTTCTATTTTAGCCAATTCCTCTTCCTCTTTTGCTTTTTGTTCTTTCGCTATGCGTTCTGATTCTTGCTTCGCTAACAGTAGTTTTTGAGCTTCTTGTTCTTTCGCTAATCGTTCAGATTCTTGCTTGGCTAACAGTTGTTTTTGGGATTCTTGTTCTTTAGCTAAACTTTCCGATTCTTGCTTGGCTAACAATTGTTTTTGGGATTCTTGTTCTTTTGCTAAACGTTCTGATTCTTGCTTTGCTAACAGTTGTTTTTTCGATTCTTGTTCCTTCGCTAAACGTTCGGATTCTTGCTTTGCTAACAGTTGTTTTTGAGCTTCTTGTTCTTTGGCTAATCGTTCAGATTCTTGCTTCGCTAACAATTGTTTTTGTACTTCTTGTTCTTTCGCTAAACGTTCCGACTCTTGTTTGGCTAACAGTTGTTTTTGAGCTTCTTGTTCTTTTGCTAAACGTTCAGATTCTTGCTTCGCTAATAGTTGTTTTTGAGTTTCTTGCTCTTTCGCTAAACGTTCAGATTCTTGTTTAGCTAACAGTTGTTTTTGAGTTTCTTGCTCTTTCGCTAAACGTTCAGATTCTTGTTTAGCTAACAGTTGTTTTTGAGTTTCTTGCTCTTTCGCTAAACG
>CALPOI020000187.1 GCA_943325145.2 Candidatus Planktophila lacus
CTCCTCTGAATTTGATTTCAATGTATGTGCAACTGACCATGATGAAAAATAGGTTGATTTATCCGCTTTGAATTCCCTAAAAATAGCACCGAAAAGACAATCTGCCATGGGAGAAGGATGAAAAATAGTGCCAAATGGATTTGAACACACTTTCCAACCTGCACTGTTGAATTTTAATGCAATTTCATCAGAAAAACAACTGCCCAATAAAGCTATTTTTGAATCGTGTGTAATTTCAAATGGATATTTAGGAAGTATGGTATCGATTTTAAATTTCATTTTGGACTCTTTTTATTAGATCAATATTCCTCAATGATACTAAATGCTTCAATTGTATGATCAATTAAAGTAGACCAACCGCGCCATTTTCCATAATCTGCAATAGATTCATTGTGCCAAATTGAAATAAAATCACCTCCATAAATTTTGACCTCGTTGATTAATTCATCTAAAATCATTTTCGACTCAATAATTGTACAATTTAAATATTCATTTAATGTACCATCCATGTAGGCAAAAGGACGGATTTTTAATAACGTGCGCATGTTTTTTACTAAATCAAAAAAATAAAATGGTCTTGCAGTCCCTGCACGAAATCCGACTTGAGAGGCATATCCCATGGTGAAATCTTCACGGATTCCATATTCCAATAGATGTCGATATGTTTCTGGTAATTTACATTTTAAATAATGCTGCCTTGAAATTGATACTTTGTAACCAACGATTTCATTCAATCGTTCTATTTCGTTTTCCAAATAATAGGTGCTACTATTGGATTTATAACTCGGATGAATGCCTAAATCTGTCAATTGCGACATTTTCCGAATTAACATGCGATGTCGTTGGTCAAACACGGAAATATTTCTATCGTATTTGGCTAAATCTCCGACCAACCAAAACATTTTGACTTCGAAACCTAAATCAGCATAGGCCTCTATTTTATTAAACGTATCGAAGGGGTCTTTTTGTTTTCCCGCCAACACAGCATTTCGAATCAGCTTACTTTTTTTATTTTTTCCAACCCAATCTTTCCACTTTCCATAGATTGTTCGAACACCTTCTTTCCATTCAAAAGCCCTTGCAATGTCAATATCAAAAGTGGGAATGTATTGAGCGTTAATTTTAGCAAACTGAAAATAAACGCCATAATGCAATTGAATTGACGAGATCAATGCTTCTGCCCATCGATCAGCCACACATTTTTTTAACCAACCAAAAGTAAACAAGGTGCTACTTTCTGGTTCAAACCGATTGTGTTCATCTGTTTTTGAGGAAAGGTATTCTTCGTATCTACTTACTGTATAGAAAATAGCAGCTAATGGATCAATCACTCCATCCAACTCATACATTTGCTCTTGCATGTAAATTGTTTTCCCTACTTCTATTTCTGAAATTTCTTCGTCAAATAGAATTTTAGAAGGTACAATCGAAAATGTGTCATGAAGTTGTTTGGATGAATAATTAAATTTCACACCTTCACAATTCGTAAAATAAAGTAAATCATTCGTCAATTGGTACTCGACCTTCCGATCTTTGAATACAAAATCAAGGGTATATACCAATCTTTCTGTTACCTCATCTACGTAAATTATCATTTAATTCAATGTTTCAATGATTTTTTGAACTATCGTTACTGCTGCAGTTCCATCTCCGAAAAAAGAAGGAAAGGTGTATTCTTTCTTCGTTAACAATTCATTGCAAGCAGTTACGATTTTTTGCTCGTCTGCATCTGCAATAAGCGCATTTCCATTGTTGACTATTTCAACCCATTCTGTTTCAGGACGTAAAATTACACATGGCTTTTTAAAGAAATAAGCTTCTTTTTGAAGACCGCCACTGTCTGTAACGAGTAGTGTTGCATTTTTCTCCAATGCAATGATGTCTAAAAATCCAGCTGGAGGAATGATGTGAAAAGATTTATTTTCTTGTACCATCCCATATACCTCACTGGTCAATTGTTGCTCCATCAACTTTGCAGTTCGAGGATGAAGTGGTAAAATCACCTCATATCCAGTAGTATTTTGCACATACAACAATGCCTTCATAATTGCAGTTAATCGATTTGCATCATCAGTATTTGCATTACGATGAATGGTCACTAAAATATAGTTTTTACCATTCATTTCAAGTTCATTTAAAATCGTTGACTTTTCGTCAGAAATATCAGAAAAGAAAAGGCTATTGTCAAACATAATGTCGCCACATAATTCAACATGAGGATGATCTAACGTTGCTTTTCCATTATTTTCTGTCGAAAAACCTTCTTTCTTTAAATTGTCAACAGCAGTTGTAGTTGGACAAAATAAAACTGTAGAAATGTGATCTGATAAAATACGATTCACCTCTTCAGGCATAGCTTTGTTGAAACTTCTCAAACCTGCTTCGATATGAAAAATAGGAACCATTACTTTCACAGCGGCCAATGCTGCAGCAACAGTCGAATTGGTATCCCCATAAATAATCATTCCATCAGGTTGTTCTTTTTGAATAATATCTTCAATCCCTTCAATCATTTTCGCTGTTTGAACACCATGAGAGGCACTTCCAACATTTAAATTGTAATGAGGCGCAGGTATTCCCAGCTCTTCAAAAAATACAGCCGACATATTTTCATCATAATGCTGACCAGTATGCACAATTAATTCTTCTAAACTTTCCGAAAAAGAAGTTTTGATCGCTCTACTAATGGCTGCCGCTTTAATGATCTGAGGCCTAGCACCTATAATGGTAATGATTTTTAACATGACTAATCAACTATATATTTATTAAAGTATTCCTTCATCCGCAAAGCTAAAGTAACCATTATTCGTAATAATGAGATGATCCAATACTTGAATTTCTAACAATTTGGCGAATTCAATCGTTTTATTTGTCAATTGAATATCTTGCTCACTTGGTTTAAGATTTCCGGAAGGATGATTGTGTGCAAGAATAATTCCTGTAGCTCGGTAATCCAATGCATACTTAAATACAATCCTTAGATCAACGAGCGTTCCCGTAAAACCTCCTGACGAAATTTCTTTTGTTTGAATCACTTTATTTTGTCGGTTTAGCAATAAAATAAAAAAGGCTTCGTAATGCAAATCGGCTAGCAAAGGCTCGAGCATATGAAAGGCGGACATTGAATTTTTAATCAATGTGTCTAAAATGAGCTCACTTTTTTTTCTTCGTCTTGCCAATTCTAGCGCTGCTAATAAATTGATTGACTTGGAAGGCCCCATACCTTTAAAACGACATAAATCTTCTAAGTTCAAGCGCGCAAATTCATTTAAATTATTCCCAACGGAATCCAATAATTCCTTTGATAAATCAATCGCCGTTTTATTACGCGTCCCAGATCCAATCAATATCGCAATCAATTCAGAATCGGTTAACTTACTTGAACCAAAACGCATCAATTTTTCTCTAGGTAAATCATTTTCAGACCATTTAGACAACGAAATATGTTCCATAAAATTGTATTTCCTATTGAATTTAATGAAAAATAACATTCTAACTACCTTTTTGTCGATAAACTTGTTCATAAATCCAACTGTGAATTCCAAGTTGTATGTTCAAACATCTTAAATTTGCACTCTAATCTTCGAATTCATGAAAAAAATCGCCATCTCCGTATGTATCGGAGCATTTATGCTTCACGCTTGTGGTCAAAATCAACCTTCTTCTCAAAAAAATGAACAAATAACTCGTACAACCTATACACCTCAAGAAAAATACACATTAAACGATTATTTATCATCGAATGAACAACTTGATAAAGATGTTGATGCGATTGTCTCCTCCTTGAATGACAGATCTTTAGTTGCGCAATTGATTATGCCAGCTGTTGGTCGCCTTGGTTTAACCAATGAAGTGATTGAAAAACAAATTAAAGACACGCTTATTGGTGGAGTTTTAATGCTTAACGGTACCAAAGAAGAGTTCACTCGATGGATATCGAATTACAACACCATCAATCCATATGCTAAAACATTGCCTTTTCTTTATTCTGCAGATGCCGAACCAAGTCTTGTAAACCGAAAAATTTCTGGGTCAACCCCTGTATTGAAAGCCAATGAAATGAAATCAATTGATGAGGTGATTAAATACACGAAAATTATTTCTAACGACCTTAACGATATCGGGATTAATTATAACTTTTCACCAGTTGTTGACATGTCTCCGAATAAAACAGTTGGATTTAGAAGTTTTGGAGCAAATCCTGAAAACATCATTCCTTGGTCGAACGCATTTATTCAAGAAACACAAAAAAATAACATTATTGCAACTGCTAAACACTTTCCTGGTCATGGTTTAGTTTCTGGTGATACACACAAGGCTTTGCAAGTAATTGACGGTGAACTTAAAGAAATTGGAAATTACCCAAAACTTATCGAGGACGGAGTCTTATCTATCATGGTAGCTCATATCGCTGTTACCAATAATCCTCAATACGATACAAAAGGATTGCCTTCTACTCTTTCTCCGGAAATTGTACAAAATTTACTTCGTGAAAAATACAACTTCAAAGGGCTGATCGTTACAGACGCTATGAACATGGGTGGTGTAAATACTATTTCAAACGCTGAAGTGAAAGCAATTGAAGCAGGTTGTGACATTGTTTTGATGCCGATTAATATTGAAAAAGCACATGCGTCATTATTGAAAAAAGTACAACAAGACCCTGCTTTTAAAGCAAAAGTAGTTGCCGCAGCAAAAAGAATTGTTCGAATGAAATTGTGTACACTTAAATAATTGATGATGCGTGTATATTTAGACAATGCAGCCACTACACCTGTTGCTCCTGAGGTTTTTGAAGCAATGTTACCAATTTTAAAAAATGAATTTGGAAACCCTTCCTCTTCTCATTTTTATGGTAGACAAGCAAAAGCAATTTTAGAGACTTCTAGAAGAACGATTGCTTCAAAATTAAATTGCTCCCCTTCTGAAATAATATTTACTTCAG
>CALPOI020000188.1 GCA_943325145.2 Candidatus Planktophila lacus
AACTTCAAAAAAATAATTTCGGACAAGATTTACCAATACTCCTTGAAACAACTCCTTCTGCAGTTTCTACTTCGGATGCTGGTACAGGAATTGGTTACACTGGTATTCGTGTTCGAGGTTCAGACCCTTCTAGAACCAACGTTACCATCAATGGAATTCCAGTAAACGATGCTGAATCACACGATGTGTATTGGGTAAACATGCCTGACTTTACTTCTTCCACTGAAAGTATCCAAATTCAAAGAGGTGTAGGTAGCTCCACCAACGGAGCGGCTGCATTTGGAGCAAGTATTAACATCAAAACAGATGATTTAAAAAGAAAATCGTATGTAACCATTGATAATTCCGCTGGATCATTCAGTACAATGAGAAATACTGTTAAGGTTGGTAGTGGATTAATTAACAACCGATTTACATTAGACGCTAGGTTATCCCGAATTTTATCAGATGGATACATCGATCGCGCAAGTTCTGATTTAAAATCATTTTATTTATCTGGAGCTTACGTCAATGAAAAATCCATCTTAAGAGCGAATATTTTTTCTGGACATGAACGCACCTACCAATCGTGGTACGGAACTCCGGAATCTAAAGTCTACGGTACTTCTACTGATCAAAACTCCTATGCAGACCGTAATTATTTGTCCGATGCTGAACGTAACAACCTATTAAACTCAGGACGCTCGTACAATTACTACACCTATAAAAACCAAGAAGACAATTACAAACAAACGCACTATCAATTGTATTTAACGCATTCTTTCACACCGAAAACTGTTTTAACAGTTGCGACTCATTACACGAATGGTCGTGGTTTTTATGAAGAATACAAAACCGATGATAAGCTCTCTAATTATGGTTTAGAGAACGTAAAAATAGGCGGAGATACCATCAAAAAATCTGATATTATTCGTCGTCGTTGGTTAGACAATCATTTTTACGGTGTGGTTTATTCCTTATTGCACGAAACGAATTCTGGTATTAAATTCACATTGGGAGGAGCAGGAAATACCTATGAAGGAAATCATTTTGGTGAAGTAATTTGGGCAAGATATGCTTCTAACAGTAATTTAGGAGACACTTATTATTTCAATTACGCAAATAAATCTGAGATAAACAACTATTTAAAAGCGAATTACTCCATTGCTAATTTTTCATTTTACGCAGATGCACAATACCGAACTATTCGCTATAATTATTATGAACAAGCAACTGCGCAACGACAAACTAAACTTTTTAATTTCTTCAATCCAAAATTAGGATTCAACTACGCACTCAATGCAAAAAATAATTTCTATGCATCCTGGAGTGTGGGGCACAGAGAACCTGTACGTAAAGACTTTATTGAAGCATCCATCAATTCTCGTCCATCGTTTGAACAATTATTTGATTATGAATTCGGATACAAATTTAAATCAGATCGCTGGTTCACTTCGGTAAATGGTTACTTTATGGACTACAACAATCAATTGGTATTAACCGGAAAAATCAATGATGTTGGAAGTTACACAAGAATCAATGTGAGCAAAAGTTACAGAGCGGGTGTTGAATTAGAAGCTGGAATAAAATTATTTCCAACCTTAAAAATCCTTGGAAATCTTACGCTGAGCCAAAATAAAATAGCGTCTTTTCAAGAATACATAGATGCGTTCGATGTGGATGGCAATTATTCACAAGATATCATTCAACACTCCAACACTGACATTGCATTTTCTCCGAATGTAATTGGTGCATTGATCTTTTTGTACGAACCTTTCAAAAACCTTGAATTTAGTCTCACAAATAAATATGTTGGAAAACAATATTTAGACAATACCTCCAGTGATCTAAGAAAAATCAACCCGTACCAATTCTCAAACATCGGAATCAACTATTCTTTCTCAAAATTTTCAATCAACGAAATTAAAGTTGGAATCTTGGTGAACAATGTTTTCGACGCGAGCTATGTCAACAATGGATACACATGGGGTTACAATTATGCAGGAACCCGACAAGATGAAAACTTCTACTACCCTCAAGCTGGAAGAAACTTCTTGGTTAGAGTTTGTTTGAATATCTAATTTAATGTAAGTGCATTTCTTAGAAACAAGAAATGCACTTACACTCTAAGAATTTATGTAATAGTTATACATCTAGCTCTTTTCCGTCATAAACTAGTACTTTAGAAGATTCAATACTCTTTTTTAATATTGGATTTCGTATTGAAGAAGCAGTCAATAAATCTACTTTTCGCTGAAAGAACGTTTCAAATTTGTCCCACAAATTTAATAACGCTTCTCCCCTTTTTAGAGGATCATCAGTGTTCAATTCTATTAATAAATCAATGTCACTTGTGTCTTCTTGAAAACGATCTGTAATTGATGACCCAAAAGCATATAAACTCTTAACATCGTAACTTTAACACAATGTCATAAACTCTTCTGGTTTAGTTTGTATGGACTCTTTTAAATTCATTCGCCTAATATGCTCTTTAAACTCCTATGACATCTTCAAAATCATTCATAAACCATCATCCATAACTTATAATTCCAAAACGCTCGCTCCGTCTTCTCGCACGTTCGTAAACTCACGGCTCGATGACTCCGCTCGATGCAGTTCCGAAAATCAGTTCCGAGCTAGATTTGCCTTTTAAAAATAGTCAAAGGGTCAAATAG
Organism: Candidatus Planktophila lacus; assembly: GCA_943325145.2. GTDB lineage: Bacteria > Bacteroidota > Bacteroidia > Flavobacteriales_D > Crocinitomicaceae > CANHVK01. The sequence continues at coordinate 2,655 of CALPOI020000188.1, forward strand.
TCAACGCCAAATCACTTAATCCCTCAAACACCTAACAGAGAATCCGAATTTCTCATTGTGGAAGTCTCTGACCGCATTCCCACTGGAGTCGTACAGGAGGCGGCCCCAAGCACTGGCTGCACTGTCCTCGGTAGAACTCCACCAGTAACCGTAGCTGCCAATGAGGAAGCAATCTCCATTGCCGTTGCGGTCCCCGCCCGGAAGACCAGTAAAACCACTAAGATTGTTCCCATCTCCTGAATGATAGGCTCCTGGAATACTTCTTGTGTCTTTACAGCGATGGCATGCCGTTTTTCTTCTGTACTCATCATTCCACCCATCACATACCGGACAAGTTGCTGAAGACTCCACTTTATTCCAACCGCTCTTAGCTTTCATTTTTGTACCAGGGTTCTCTCCAAGATAACTTACCAATGTTTCCCACTCTTTATCAGAGGGCACGTGCCATCCTTGTGGGCACAAACCATTGCTATCAACCACTGCATACCAATTGTACAGCTTTCCATATTTCACCCCATTCTTTGGGGTCTTATCGTAGTAACACCATGCAGGTTCTTTGTTATCTCCTGCTTTACTCCAGGCAGCATCATCTTGAGCTTCAGGTATTTCAACGCCATTTCTAAAAGTTGAAACATTTAGGTTAGAAACCATCCACACCTGTGTTCCAATAGTTACCGTTTTTATCGGTCCAGTATTGTCTTGCTTTACAACTATTTTTTCTTTCGGCGCAGGTTTGTATTTCAATAACTCGGTAGCAAGTAGCACTAAACTGTCCTCCTTCATTTTAATTTTCTGCTCAGCTGCTTTCAATGCAGTTGATTGTTTATCGTAATCAGCAGACAACGAAGCGTTTTTACCTTTCAACGTTTTCAATGATTCAGTGAGTTCATCCTTCGTGCTTTCTAACTCACTCAATTGCCTTTTCAATGAAGAAATTTCAGAATTTAATTTTTCTTTGACCGAACGTTCAGCACTCACCACCTGATTTAAGCTATCTACCCTATTGTTCAAAATAGCAATCATTTCTTTTTTGGATTGCCCAAAAACCACATTCACAAACATCAAACAACAAACACCTACAACTAACTTCATAAATTCCATTTTACAAACATTGGTTAAAATTACTAAAAAGCCGTAATACATAACCAGCTTTCAACTATAGAATTAATCTTGAACAGGATTATTTTCACCTCTGATTGATTTCACTATAAAGATATTGAATAAAATCAAACTAAAAAAACTCATAAAAAACACACTATTGATCGTTGGGTCAGGCGAAAAATAAGCTTCCCAATTCCAATATTTAAAATAATTAGCAATAGGTACATTAAATGGATTAAAAGTTTTTATTAAACAAAATAACAAAACATAATCTACCATAAACGCCATCAAAACTTTAACAGACTTGCTCATAACTCAAAAATTAAATGATTAAATTATTTTCTTCTATTACACATGAAATAAATTCATTGTATTCAAAAGTTTAAACGCAAAATCTTTAAAAATATTTTAAGGGAAGACTATTTCACACACATAAAAAACCTTTCAATCCTTCTATCTAAGAAGATAAAGCAACCTTTTGTTGATGTAAATAATCGAGGGTAATTTCATTAAAAATTTCAGCCTTTTCAATATTAACAATATGACCACAATTTTCAACGATTTCCAATTTTCCTTTAGGCTCCAAATGAGCCATTTTTTTTACATCCTCATTAAATAAATGGTCTTCTTTTCCAGAGATAAATAAGATTGGCAAACCGTGGGTTGTCTTTTGATACACTTTCAATAATTTATCCAAAGATCGAGTTAATCCAAACCAGCGAATAAATTCTGTTTTTTTCATTTTCTTTGCTTCATGAATAAATACAGACCGAGACTTTTTATGCGATCTTTTCGGAAGAATAATAAAAGCAAATAAGGTATATAAGAATAAAAACGGAACTGACTTTTTCAAGGAATTCCCAATGATTATTAAAATTCTAGAGAAATTCGTTAAACTAACAATTGCACCAGACATCACCATAGATGTTATTCTTGATTGATCAATCTCAACCAACTGTCGAATAAGAATCGTTCCCAATGATACCCCAACAAAATGAGCTTTAGCAATAGAATTAAGGTCTAAAACATCGTATATTTCTTGAGCAATAGAATCAAACGTATAATCTAAGCGTTTGTTGATCTTCTCGTCTACTTTCGTTCGTCCATGCCCCCTTAAATCGATTAACAATAAATGATAGTGCTTTCTAAATGA
>CALPOI020000189.1 GCA_943325145.2 Candidatus Planktophila lacus
CAGCGTTTTATTTGTAAAAATGTATTTTTAAAACCTGCAAATACTTCTTCCGCAATTACGAAAGAATTAGATGTAAACACTACCTACAAAATTCCAATTGCGCATGGTGAAGGCCGTTTTTATGCTTCTGATGATGCAATGAAAAAAATCTATGATAACGATCAAGTTATTTTTAGATATGCTTCTGAACAAGGAGATACTTCTGAAGAATTCAATCCAAATGGTTCTATTGATAATATCGCAGGTATTTGCAATGTTGGAAGAAATGTTTTTGGAATGATGCCACACCCTGAGCGTGCTGCAGATGAGGTATTGAATAATTTAGACGGAAAATTACTGTTTGAATCTTTGTTAAATCACTGTAAATAAGTTCAACTTTTCTTTTATAATTAAACTTCAATGAAAGTATTATTGTTAGGTTCCGGTGGGAGAGAGCACGCATTGGCTTGGAAAATTGCCCAAAGTTCTCAATTAGATCAATTGTTTATTGCGCCTGGTAATGCTGGAACTCAAAAACATGGAACGAACGTTGCTTTAAACCCTACTGATTTTGAAGCTGTAAAGAAATTTGTTTTAGAGACAGCTATCTCTATGGTGGTAGTTGGTCCAGAAGACCCATTAGTGAATGGTATTTATGATTTTTTTGTGAATGATTCTGAATTAAATTCAATTCCGGTAATTGGTCCTTCAAAAGAAGGCGCACAATTAGAAGGAAGTAAGGATTTTGCAAAACAGTTCATGCAACGTCATAAAATCCCTACTGCAAAATACGCTACGTTCACGAAAGATACGTTGGAAGAAGGTTATAAATTTTTAGAATCAATGAAACCGCCGTTTGTATTAAAAGCGGATGGATTGGCTGCTGGAAAAGGTGTTTTAATTTTAGATAATTTAGAAGAGGCGAAGGCTGAATTGAAATCCATGTTAGCAGATGCTAAATTTGGAGATGCAAGTTCGCGTGTTGTGATTGAACAATTTTTAAAAGGAATTGAACTGTCAGTTTTTGTGATTTCAGACGGAGAATATTATAAAATTTTACCTGAAGCCAAGGATTACAAACGTATTGGTGAAGGAGATACTGGATTAAATACAGGAGGTATGGGTGCTGTTTCTCCGGTTCCATTTGCGGATAAGACGTTCATGGATAAGGTTGAAAATCAGATCATCATTCCAACTGTTAAAGGCTTAAAAGCGGAAAATATTGTTTATAAAGGATTTATTTTCTTTGGTTTAATTGCTGTAAAAGGTGAGCCATATGTAATTGAATACAATTGTAGAATGGGAGATCCTGAAACGGAAGTGGTTCTACCAAGAATTAAGTCGGATTTATTAGAATTATTCGAAGGTGTAGCAACAAATACCTTATCTGAACGTGATATTCAATTCGATTTACGTTCTGCTACTACGGTAATGATGGTATCTGGCGGTTATCCTGAAGACTACCAAAAAGGATATAAAATTGAAGGTTTAGATGCTGTAACAGACAGTTTAGTTTTTCATGCAGGAACTGCGATGGATGGCGCTGATGTTGTTTCAGCGGGTGGTCGTGTATTGGCCGTAACTTCTTATGGAAGAAGCATTGAACACGCCTTAGATAAATCTTATCGTTCCATCGAAGACATTCAATTTAAGGATGCTTATTTCAGATCAGACATTGGTTTTGATTTGATTCAATTGTTAAACAAATAACCCCCAATGGACCCCGATCTGATTGTAATATTTATTACACTTCTCGTTTCTGCTTTTTGTTCTGGCCTTGAAATTGCCTTTGTTTCTTCAAACCGTTTGAAGGTAGAACTTCTGAAAAATAAAGGAACACTCAATGGTAAAATTTTAGGTTTTTTATACAAGAAAGAAGGGCATTTTATTGGTTCTTTGTTACTTGGAAACAACATTGCACTTGTTTTATTTGGAATGAGCGCTGCTAAATTGTTAAATCCAATCATTCAATCTTGGGGTATTGAAGGTGAAGTCGTGACATTGTTAATTCAAACTGTTCTTTCCACTTTATTGGTGTTAATCGTCGCTGAATTTTTTCCTAAAGCAGTTTTTCAATTAAATCCAAATGGTTTAATGAGTTCGTTTGCTTTGCCTGGTTTCATTTTTTATTGGTTGCTCTACATCCCGAATTCAATCATTATGTTTATCAGTTTGTCTGGGTTGCGACTTTTTAACATTCGAATTCAAAATACTGAACGCGTGTTTTCAAGGGTTGATTTATTGCATTATGTGCAGGACATCAATCAACACATTAATGAAGAAGAAGAATTGGGAAATGAAATCCAAATCCTTCAGAATGCACTCGATTTCAGTGATGTACGTGCTAAAGATTGTATGGTGCCTCGAACGGAATTAGTAGCGATACAAAAAGACGAAAACATAGATCAATTGACGAAGTTGTTCATTGAAACACGTGTTTCTAAAATATTGGTTTTTAAAGATACCATCGACAATATAATTGGATACGTTCATTCCTTTGATTTATTCAGTAAACCGGATGCGATAACCAAAATTTTGCGTCCAATTCCTTTTGTACCAGAAGCGGTTGCAGGAAATGAATTACTCGAAATGTTTACCACAAAATCAATTAGTATTGCGGTAGTGGTGGACGAATATGGTGGTACTGCGGGAATTGTAACGAGTGAAGATGTGATCGAACAAATTACAGGTGACATTGAAGACGAACACGATGCGGAAGAATGGATGGAAGAACAAATTTCTGAAAATGAATATTTGTTTTCAGCCAGAATTTATATAGACACCTTGAACCAAAACTATAAATTTGGACTTCCAGAATCCGAGCATTTCGAAACCTTGGGTGGTTTCATCATTCATGAATTGGAATCCATCCCTGAAAAAGGACAAACCATTCAATTGGAAAACTACCGCGTAGTGATCGAAGATGTTACAGACCGTCGCATTGAAACGGTTCGTTTTTTTGTTGAAAATTAATCCTGTCACCCTATTTTCTTCAATTTAGTTTATTGTTAAAAAAAACTTTTAACTATTTTCTGAACTGGTAAACCTTTTGTGTTTTCGTTCGTCATAATAAATGAAACGATAAATCAGTTGCCTATGGATGAATTTCAAAAATTAAATTGTCTACGAGAGAACTAGACCACTTGTCAAAATAAAAATATATTTTGAAATGTAAGTACCTATAAACCATTGTTTAGCAGCAGAATTTACAACAAAAAAAAAGAAGTTTAAAATTGTTTTTTTTTAACAGAAAATGTTGTATGTTTGTTGCGTATTAACTTTTAAATTAATTTAAATGAAGAAAAAAGTATTTTTATCGTTCGCTGCTTTAACTGCTGCGTTCACAATGAATGCTCAATCGAAGCTACCTGTTTTTACAGAGAAGCAAGATATTGGGCAGCCTCACAAAGCAGAGTTTGTAAAGCCTGCAAAAGTTAGAGGTGCTGCATTTTCAGATGTTTCGTTATATTATGAAGCAAATCACCACAGACATACTAAAGAACTTCTAGATTTAGTAGCAGAAAAAGGTTCAATTAATTATTACAACAGTACAACACCTGTAGTGTTTGACTCTTCAAGTTTTTTTAGTTACTTAGTACAACCAAGATTAATGGGGACTACTCCTTATTGGCAAAAATTAACACAAGGAATTCCAGTTAGTGCTCCAATATCGCTTACTGATCTTGGGTTTTTTGCATACTCTGCTAATGCTGGTGGAACTTCTAATGTAGTTGTTACAGTTTTTGCTAAAGACGGAACAACAGTTCTTGGGTCTACAACAGTAAACATGGATGATAAGTTTAATTGGAGAAAGGCTACTTTCTCAACACCGATTCAAACTTCTGATTCAATTTATGTAACATTTGATATGGCTACTAGTACTGATAAGTTCAGATTAGCATATTCAAACAATTACTTTACAAAGTCTCAACCAAGAGTAAATTCTACTACAGGTGCGCCAAATTGGGATATTAAGAATTTCTTTGAAGGCACTCCATATAATGTGAATTATGACTATATTAGTCCTATGCCTTTTAATGGTGATGGTATGATATGGGCTAGTAAAGTTAATACTACAGGTGCTGGTTTAGTTTACCCAGATAATTTATTAGGTGGTATTAGATGGAATTTTGATTTTATGGTTTATCCTTACATAGGTTATGATTTTTCTGCGCCTTTTACAGCTTCCAAAACTACTACATGTGCTGGTGATAATGTAACTTTTTCAACTCCTGAAAATGGTTTAGCTAAGAACCCAGTTTTTAATTTCATTCGTTGGGATGAGTTAGCAAATGCTGGTGATGCTGCATATACAAATTACCAAGTTGGTGAAGGTTCAAAGTCTTATGAAATTCCATTTTCAAAATCAATAGCTTTTAATACAGTTGGTAATTTTACTGTAAAAGCTAAAGGTATGATGTGGCCATGGACTGCACAAGCTCTTTTAGAAGATGAAACTATTTTGAATATTACTGTTGGTAAATCTGCAGGTACTATCACAGGTGCTGATGCTGTATGTGTTGGATCAAAAACTCAATTGACGGCTTCTGTTGCTGGTGGAACTTGGGGAAGAGTATCAGGTGTTTCTTTTTCTTCACTTTCTGCAACAGGTCAACTTACTGGTTTAGCAGCTGGTCCAGTTGTAGTCAAATATACAATTACAGGCGCTGCAGCTGGTTGTCCAAGTGTTGCAACTAAATCAGTTACTGTAAATGCAATGCCAGCAACTGCAGGTAGTATTACTGGTTCATCTTGGGTTTGTAAAACAGGTGGCGCTATTAAATTAACACCTTCAGTAGCAGGTGGTACTTGGACTTCATTGAAGCCTTCAATTGCAAGTGTTGATAACGAAGGAAATGTAACAGGTCTAAAG
>CALPOI020000190.1 GCA_943325145.2 Candidatus Planktophila lacus
CCATGTATAGTTACGGAAGAGATGGTACAGGAAATGAAAGCAGGATCTGTTATTGTGGACGTAAGTATCGATCAAGGTGGATGTTTTGAGACTTCTCGTGTAACAAATCACATCAATCCAACATTTGTTAAGCATGGAGTTGTTCATTATTGCGTGCCTAACATAGCTTCACGTGTTTCAAGAACCGCGTCTTTTGCACTTTCAAATATTTTTTCTCCTATTTTGTTGGAGATGGGTCAGCATGGTGGTTGTAAAGAGTTGATTAAAGATGATGCTGGTTTTAGATCTGGGGTTTATATGTATAAAGGCACACTTACAAGCGAAGTTTTAGGAAAGGTTTTTAACTTAAAATACAAATCGATCGATTTATTGATGCTTGGCATGTAAATACATTCGTTGGTTTTTTATACATGAAGATAGCGGTAATTGGAGGTGGTGCAGCAGGTTTTTTTTCAGCGATTACTGCAAAAGAAACGTTCCCTAATGCAGAAGTAACTATTTATGAAAAATCAGCAAAATTTCTTTCAAAAGTAAAGGTTTCAGGTGGTGGTCGGTGCAATGTCACTAACGCTTGTTACGATAACAAAGAATTGAGTACTTTTTATCCTAGAGGTGCTAATTTTTTAAGAAAAGCATTTGAACAGTTTAACACACTATCGACCATTGAATGGTTTAAAAAACGAGGGGTTGAATTAGAGGCTCTATCAGATAATTGCATTTTTCCTAAGTCAAATTCTTCTCAAACAATTATAGACTGTTTCGAATTCGAAGCACGAAAATTAGGTGTGAGATGTATAATTCAAACACCAATTATTTCTATTGTTCCTGATGAGTATTCAAATTTTAAGTTGATTACTAATGGTGATTCAATATCAGTCGACCGGGTTATTTATACGATTGGTGGACAACCTAAAATTACGACTTTAGAATGGTTGACTCATTTAAAACATTTAATTGTTGCTCCAGTTCCTTCATTGTTTACGTTTAATATGCCAAATGAGTCTATTCGTGAATTAATGGGTATTGTGAATGAATCAACTTCAGTTAGAATTGAAAAGAGTAAATGGATTGCCGATGGACCATTACTAATTACACATTGGGGAATGAGTGGTCCCGCTATTTTAAAATTGTCTGCTTTTGCAGCAAGAGAATTGGCTGAAAAAGAGTACCAATTCGCAGTCTTAATTAATTGGTTGGATCAAATGAAAGAGGAGGAATTAAGACAAATTCTTCAGGAAAATAAAGTAATTCATTCAGAGAAAAAAATATCAAATTATAACCCCTTTGGTTTAAAATCAAGATTGTGGATATTTCTAATTTCAAAATCTGGTTGTATTGAGACTACAAGATGGAAAGATTTACAAGGAAAATTATTAAATAGATTGGTCAATAACTTAATCAATGATCGTTATTCGGTGGAGGGTAAAACTACTTTTAAAGAAGAGTTTGTAACTGCAGGTGGTGTAGATCTATCATTGGTGGATGTTAAAAACATGCAAAGTAAAGTGATTTCTGGTTTATATTTTGCAGGTGAGGTCCTAAATATTGATGGAGTAACTGGTGGATTTAATTTTCAAGCAGCGTGGACAACTGCTTATATTGCAGGAAAAAATGTTGGAATAAATAAAGCTGAATAATTGTAAATGAATACGACTATGAAGATAGTTGGTGAAACACAATTTTAAGCTAAACAACTAAATCGTGATACATTTATATAACAACAACAACAAATGAAATTATTATTTACTTCTTCAAATGAGCATAAAACTGCAGAAATTAGAAATCAATTGCCTGATTTTGAAATTTTAAATTTAAAGGATGTTGATTGTAAAGTGGAAATTCCAGAAACTGCTTCTACCTTTGTTGGAAATGCTCGATTGAAAGCCCGATTTGGAATCGATAATTTTGGCGTGGATTGTTTTTCTGATGACTCAGGGTTAGAAGTTGTTGCTTTAAATAATGCTCCTGGTGTTTATTCAGCTAGATATGCAGGACCTGACAGAAATGATGAAGCGAATCTTCAAAAATTATTGAACGATTTAAAAAATGAATATAATCGAGCAGCTTGTTTTAAGACAGTTATCGTTTTGATATTAAATAATGTAGAGCATGTATTTGAAGGGGTAGTGGAAGGCACTATAATTAACGAAAAAAGAGGTGATTTTGGTTTTGGTTATGATCCTGTATTTATTCCAAACGGGTACACAAAAACTTTTGCTGAAATGACAATGGATGAGAAATCAACATTAAGTCATAGATCAATTGCAGTTAAAAAAATGGTGGAGTTTCTCCAGAAGAATAAATAATTGACTGTATTTCGTGAGTGTCAAAATGTGTTAATAGAGTAGGTGGATTTTTGATTTATTTTTCCAGCCGGCTTGGAATTCATTTTCTACAAAAAATATTTTAAGAGTAGCTTGAAACTCATTTTCTGTGAAATAAATTTTTTTGTTTGCGGTATATTGATTATCTACAAAATGCCAAATCCCTTTGTTTTGATTGGTCTGAAATTGGTTTTTTGTTTTAAAGACTTTTAAATCTGCTTGATATTCATTTCTCACAACAAATACAATTACATCAGCGGAATATGCGTCTTTGGTTGAAAATATCTTTTGACCAAAACTTAACTGTGACAAGAGACACGCTAGTATTGCTGCTATTTCTTTCATGTAGCGATTTGATTTTTATTTAGAGCATTTAGCATGGTTACAATTTCTCTAAATGTAGGACGATTAAATATTTTTTCATTTAAGCAAGCAAGTTTAATTTTAATTAAGTGTTCACTTGGTATTTCAATTAAGTCAATTAAATCATCCATTAAATATCCAAAAGCGCGTACGTCAATTCGTTCAATTTCACTAGAAAATTTCGAATTTTCATAAAAGCTTGCTGCCCCAAAATCGCCGAGATAACCGTGAAAGTGATTTGGATGATACATTATATTATGTGCATATAAATCACCGTGTGAAATGTGATTTTGGTGTAAATGCTGCATAGCAGAGGCTATCCCAATTAATAGTGTAATGAATTGTTTAGTAGACCATTTTTCATTTATTATTATCACATCTCTTGAGCAAGATTCTAGACTTGGAGGTAAGCCCAAATTCTTATAATCACTTGAAATGTAAGACATAATGAGTGCATCTTTGTTTTGCTCTTTATTTTTGCTTTGAGCAATAAGTGGGACTAAATGAGGGTGTTTTCCTGCTAGTAAAGATATTTTAAGTTCATCTTTCGGGTAGCCATCACTTGTTAAATCTCCTTTAAATGTTTTTATTGCAATTTCCGATTGTGAATGGTTCATAATCCCTTTGTGGATTATTCCTGATGCTCCTTCACCAAGTTGATTTAGAAGTGTTATTTCATCCCAGTCGATAAACGGAAGTTTATGTTCTGCTTCTTTAGTGGGTAATTTACTAAATGGATTTCCCTCAAAAGCTAACCAAGCTAATTTAGGAAGAGTGAGGAGTAAAGATGGAAAATCAATGAATTGATTTGCAGACGCTCTAATTAATTCTAAATTTTTGCAATTAGATAATGATTCAGGGAGTACTTTGATACGGTTCCCTGCAAAAACAAATTTTTGTAAAAGCTCACAATTCCCAATACTTTCTGGGATTTTATCAATTTGATTATCAGTCAATATCAGCCATATAAGTGAAAGAGGGAATGAATTTTCTTCAATTCCTTTAAGTTGATTTGATTTAAAGGCAATCATTGATAATTGTTCACAATTTGATAGTTGTATTGGGAATACTTTAAATTGATTGAACGATAAGAATAATATCTTTAAATTCTTAAATTCTGTAATTCTATTTGGTAATTCTGTAAGATTATTGTAAGAAAGATCAATGATTTCTATACTTTCTTTGTGTCGAAATAATTCCTCAGGAAAACTAGTTAGTTGGGCGTTGGTTATTTTAGCGTGTTTTACGCTATTAAGTGGAGAATTCAATAATTGTTCTATCGTAAGAATTGTCATTTGTGAAATTTTAAGCAAAAAAAAGAGGTCGGATAACCGACCTCAAAAGTAAATAAATCAATTAACAAAAAAACTATGCTTGTTTTACGTTGACTGCATTTAAACCTTTTTTTCCTTCCTGAAGTTCGAATGTCACAACATCGTTTTCTCTGATTTCATCAATTAAACCTGTAACGTGAACAAAATATTCTTTGTTCGAATCTTCCTCTCTAATAAAACCAAAACCTTTAGTCTCATTAAAAAATTTTACTGTACCTTTATTCATGATGCAATAATAAGTATAATCAGAATAGGTTGTATATAAAATGGTAGTTTTTTTTTAAAAAAATGTAAAAAACTTGAATTATACATTCAACTTGTGAGTAATAATATGATTAAGTACTTATATTTGTGAGTAAATGTAACCTTGAGCATGTTAAATAAAATCAAAGGAATGACACGTAAAATCGCCCCTTATTTTGTTGATTTCTGGCAATATTTGGTAATTGTTCTTCTTTTTGTGCTTGCTCTTATTTTTTATTTATAAACTTCAACTAAGGTCCTTTGAACTTTAATGTAGACATATCAGTAGTAATTCCATTGTTCAATGAGGAAGAATCCTTAATTGAGTTGCATAAATGGATTCAGTCAGTCATGAGTGAAAATAATTTTTCATATGAGGTGATTTTCATAGATGACGGAAGTAAAGATGGATCTTGGAATGTCATCAAACAATTAAGTAGTGAAAACAGATGCGTTAAAGGCATTAAATTTCAAAGAAATTACGGTAAATCAGCAGCACTTCAAAAAGGTTTTGAAAAAGCAACTGGTCGCGTTGTAATAACCATGGATGCCGATTTACAAGATAGTCCAG
>CALPOI020000191.1 GCA_943325145.2 Candidatus Planktophila lacus
AATTTTTTGTCCATAAAATGCGTAATTTGTTTCTAGACTCACTTAGTCTGTTGCGGACACTTTTTTCACTTTGTTGGTGCATACTTGCAATTTCATCGTTTTTATATCCCGAAAGATGTAATCGGATCAATTCTTGTTCTTTTAAGGGTAGTTGTTGAATTATATAATAGAGTTCTTCCTGTAATTCATGGCAGCTAGTATCTGTTGTTGCTTCAGTTCCAAATTGTGTTGCGCGTATTTTTTTTCGGTTATTTTCTACTTTTAGATAATCCATTGATTTACATTTCACTAAGGTGCAAAGAAAGGCATCAATGTTTACAATTGCTTTCCATTTTGTTTTTCGTTCTTCTAAGGAAGTTTGTAACAAAAAGGTAAATAAGTCTTGAACGATGTCTGAAGCTTCCGAATCGTCTCTAGTAAATTTAAACGCGACAAAAAATAATTTTCGGAATAAGGGGCGGTATAGCTCTGACAGTGCTTGATTGTCGCCATCCACGTATTTTTCCCAATAATAGTCGATTGTCATACCGGTTCAAAATTAGTTAAAATACTCCTGAATAATAAATAATTACAACCTTTTAAAAACTGAAAGTATATTTCGTTCGACTTCTATTCTTTTGTACTCTATTAAATGGGACATTATTAAGAGTTATTCTACTGTATAGAAAAGAGAGCGAATGAACATCCTAAAAATTAAGCAATTTATTCTATTAGTAGAAAAACAAAGAACAGGTTCTCCAAAGGAAGTAGCAGCGAAATTAGCTGTAAGTAATCGAATGATTCACAATTACGTGCAGCTGTTAAAGACTTCTTTTAATGCGCCTATTGAGTACAATCGGTATAAAAAAAGTTACCATTTTACAGACGAAGGTTTTTTAGTTTGGGAATGGTGTAAAGTTGAGAAAAATGAACATTGTTAAATTTCAAGATTTCATTGAATTGATTAAGGAAGGAACTACAGGATCACCAGCTGTGGTTGCTGAGTGTTTAGGCATTAGTGAGCGATTGGTGTATTACTATGTTTCGGTGCTAAAGAAAGAGTTTAAGGCACCTATTGCCTATTGCCGAAAACAACAAACCTATTATTTCACAGAAGAGGGAAAAATTGATTTGAAGTGGCAAAATCCTAAAAAACAGAACGAATTTTGATGACTTTGGGACATTTCTCCAAGTTATTCTACTTAATAGTAAACAAAGAAAAATTACACGAATCATTTACTGCAAATATATTTCGTTGTGATGTTCTTTCTTTGAAGAAGATAGCGGAACCCGAAAAGCTGAGATTAGGGAAATTAAATAATTTGCAAACCGCAACATGTAAATTATTTAAAATGGAAAAATAAAATTATATGAGATACTTTAAAATACATTCAGTCTATTTATTATTCACTTTAATATCTTTTTCATCGTTTGGCCAAGTCACATTTTATCTGCCTAAAGGGTACCAAACTTATAAAAATTACAATGAAAAGGAAGTCAAATGTGACGGAGATTTTGATTATGATGGTAAAAAAGATGTAGCTATTTTATGCGTTAATAGTGATCAAAGCAAAGCCTATGTTTTAATCTACCTTACAACAAGTTATCTTGAAAATGGTAGTTATTCTTGGTTTCCTTGGGAATTGGGTATGGAACAGAACTTCGTTTATGAAAATGGTATACTATTAATATCACAAGAAATGGGATGCTGCTCTAATTTTAGTTTTTCCCTTAAGTTTAAGTATTACAATAATTTAAAAAATATGAGGCTTATAAATTATAATACTGAGCTTAATTTTGAGGTTGTTAAGAATATAAATTTTTTAACTGGAAATTATGAAGTGGATGGTAAAGTAGGGAGATCAAATTTTGATATAATTACTATATCAAGTATTAATAATTACTTCGATTTTTTGGATTCTTTTAATGGAAATTAATTTTATAAAAAATCAATATAGTTTAGGTAAGATAATTTCACCTGTATTTAACAGAAAACTTTAATAAACTGGGGAGTAGATTTAAAGTACATTCTATTCAGTTTGTAAGCAAATTCGTTCAAATAATTTTTTAAGAGATGATATCTATCCCTTTAATGAACATCTAGCAATAGTCTTTTAGCATTACTTATTGTTGTATGTACCAAGGAAGCATTTTTGACGATTCCTTTGGAGTAACAACCATTGATTCATGTTTTTTGAGTCTTTTAAAGGATCACATTATAAAGCTTTCAAAGTCGACTAGGGTGTTTTTTGGTTGCTTTGGGACATTTCTCCAAGTTATTCTACTAAGTAGTAAACAAAGAAAAATTACACGAATTATTTACTGCAAATATATTTCGTTGTGATGGTCTTTCTTTGAAAAATAGAGCGGAACCCGAAAAGCTGATAGAGTAGGGGTGGGTTCAAGAGATTTACTTTTCATAAATCAAGAATTTGATCGGTAAATCATTATTTAATTTAAAACTATGAATACTTTTATCTTAATTATTTTTTGTTCTACTTTTTTAATTATTCCAAGTGTTTACTCCCAAAAAGGTAGCCCTGGCCCAAAAATAGTTGATATTGATGGGAATAGTTATAAAACGGTTTACATTGGGGGGCAACAGTGGATGGCAGAAAACTTAAATACGAGTAGATTTAACGATGGAACACCGATAAAAAATATACCAAACCACCCTTATGAAGAATCCCAAAGGTGGGGGTATAAAATACCACAACCAGCATGGTGCTATTATGATGATGACAAGTCTAAGTATGGTAAATATGGTAAATTATACAATTGGTATGCTGTAAGTCCAACTAATAATAAAAATATTTGTCCAAGAGGATGGCATGTTCCTTCGGATGATGAATTTGGAGAGTTACTTTTGTATTTGGAAGAAGGAGATGGTTTATTAGGTGGTTATCTAAAGAGTACAGGAACATTAGATTGGAGATTTCCAAATGTATCTGCAACAAATTCCTCATTATTTAATGCGCTACCAGGTGGATATAGACATCAGGAATACTCGTATGTGGGATATCATGGAAGTTGGTGGACATCTACAGAATCAGATGAATTATCGTATGATAAAGATAAAAAACCTTTTGCAGTAGGATATTTTTTGTATTCACACAGTTCTATAGTTGATAAAGGTCAAGCTCTAAACTCAAGCTCTTACGACAGCAGCATCTACAAAAATGATGATGGCTTTTATGTTTTCAAAACAACCGGTATGTCTATACGTTGCATTAAAGATTATTAAAAATAATTCAATAATCATGAAAAAAACAATTCAAATTTTATTTCTAACATTAATTTTTAATTCTTTGGCGATAAGTCAAAATAATACTGATTATCAATTAAAAACAGTCAAATTGTTGAATCAGATTACAACTTACAAAGGAGATTTAGTTGAAGAATTATTAAAGATTAAAGTCTTAAGTAGTAAATCTAAATACAGGCCATACTTGAGGTCATGGAAGTTTATTAAATCAATTTCATTTTTAGGCGGGGTAATTACCTCTTACGGAGTAAATGATTTTGAAGAGTGGGTAGGTTGTTGTCCAGGATTGATTGGCGTGGAATTAGAGATAACGAACGCAACCCCTTATTTAGTCGAAAAATATTGCAAAGATTATGGTTGTGAGTTTACTTTTTATGATCAAAAATGCACAATAACTTTTCCAATGAATGATGATGAGTAAAATGTTTGTGTGATTAAAATGAATTCTCATGATTTAATCAGGAGTTTTTATTCATTCAATTTGTTTTTTTGTATTGTAATTTTAAAGTTGATAGAAGAGGTTGCCCAAAATGGCAGCCTTTCCTTTTTTACAACTACTAAAAACAAAAATTCACAAAAAATTGTTGGATAAATAAAAAATAAAACTAACTTTGACTAGTTATTAATCAATAATGTTTAAAATTTCGGCAATGACACATTTAAAGATAAACGATGTAGCCCCAACATTTGAGGTGAAAGACCAACACGGAACAGTAGTAAGTTCGGCACAATTGCAAGGTAAAAATTACGTCATCTATTTTTATCCTAAAGATTTAACTCCTGGTTGCACCACGCAAGCGTGTAACTTAAGAGACAACTATGCTGAATTGACGCAAGAAGGAATCGAAGTGTTTGGAGTGAGTATGGATTCGGAAGCGATGCATACCAAATTTATTGAAAAACACGAGTTGCCATTTACGTTGTTAGCAGACACAGATCGAAAAATGATCGATGCTTTTGGAGTTTGGGGTACGAAGAAATTTATGGGCAAGGTCTACGATGGTATTCACCGTACGACGTTTGTGATCAATACCGAAAACAAAATAATCGGAATCATTGAAAAACCAAAAGTGAAAGAGCACGCAGAAGAAATTTTAGAAATTTATAAAATTAATAAGTAGAACGTAAAAATTTTACGTACTTACCAATGTACCTTTGTAGTATAAAAAATTAAACAACGAGAAATCATGGCAAAAGAAGTAAACATAGAGAAATTAAAAGCGTTGCAACTTACAATGGATAAGTTAGATAAAACGTACGGAAAAGGAAGTGTAATGAAATTGGGAGATGCGCCGATTGAAGAGGTAGAAGTGATCCCAACAGGATCGATTACCTTGGATTTAGCATTGGGAGTAAACGGTTTTCCAAAAGGAAGAATCATTGAAATTTACGGACCAGAATCTTCAGGAAAAACTACATTGGCCATTCATGCGATTGCAGAATGTCAGAAAAACGGAGGAATTGCAGCATTCATTGATGCAGAGCACGCATTCGATCAATTTTACGCTAAAAAATTAGGGGTAGATGTTCAAAATTTATTGGTTTCTCAACCAGACAATGGAGAGCAAGCATTGGAAAT
>CALPOI020000192.1 GCA_943325145.2 Candidatus Planktophila lacus
TCTAAATACATCTTAACAAATTGTATGTCCTACACTTAAAGCTACTGGTTTCAAAGAATTAATCACCGCTTCAAACTCAGTATGATCTAATTGTTGCGAGGCATCTGACTTTGCTGTTTTCGGCGTTGGATGTGTTTCAATTAACAACCCATCAATACCCATCGCCACACACGCTCTTGCTAAATCCGCAATTCCGTATGCATATCCCATTGCGTGACTAGGATCCAAAATGATTGGCAAATTCGTGTATTTTTTCAACCACGCAACTCCACATAAATCTAAGGTGAATCGTGTTCCAGTTTCAAAAGTACGGATCCCTCTTTCACACAAAACTACATTCGGATTCCCACCTGCTAATACAAACTCAGCCGCTTGAACAAATTCTTGCAATGTAGTTCCGAAACCACGTTTGATGAGAACTGTTTTCTGAGTTTTAGCACAAGCACGCAAAATCCCTTGATCATACATCGCTTTTGCTCCAACTTGTATCACATCAGAATATTCAATTATTTCATCGATGTGAGTAGCATCTCTCGCTTCCGTGATTACTGCAACACCAAATTCATCGCGCATTTTCGCTAATAACTTTAACCCTTCTAATCCCATCCCTTGAAAACTGTATGGGCTTGTTCTAGGCTTGTAACAACCGCCTCTCAAAACTTGTAATCCCAAGCTTTTAATGAATTGCGTTGATTGTGTAATTTGTTCCAATGATTCTACTGAACATGGTCCACCTATTACAACCGTATTTTTTGTGTTTCCACCGATCGTAACATTTCCAATTTTGACCTCTCTTTTTACTGGTAAAAAAGCGGAAGAAGCAAGTTGTAGGTCATTTTGAAATACCCAATTCTCAATTGCAACTTCTTTTACTGCCTCAGGTAATTCCTTTACAGCTGCTCCAGTAATTAAAAACTCTTCGTTTAAATAATTAATATGAAATGCTTCGCATTTTTTTGTTAGCTGTTCAATTACATCTTGACTTAATCCAGCTTTTATTTTAATAATCATACTTCTCCTTTTATCAGATTAACAAATGTAATAATTCCGACCGCTTTATTTTCGTTATTCACGACTGGTAAATAGGAAATTGGAAAATCTTTTGATTTAATTAATTGCATCATATCATTAACAGATTGATCTTCTTGAATTACCACAGCGGAAGTATTGATCATTTCATGCATCGGAAGACTCGTTAAATCATCGATGTGCTTCATTAATGTCTTACGAACATCTGCATTAGAAATCAACCCTTTAAACAGTTGATTTTCATCTACAACAATGGTAACACCTAACTTACCTATATCAATCGAATTTAAGACAGTTTTAAAATCTAGTTGATTGAAATTTACAGTCGGAGTTTCCGCCAACGGAATCATAAAATCTTTCAATAAAAAACGAGAATGGATTGCTCTTTTCGTCAAATTCATAAGTGCTTGTCCAATGCTTGCTTCGTTGAATAAATACGAACCAGACACAGAACTCGTCACCCCCATGTTTCTTAAAATAAAAGAAACTTCCCCGTTTACTCCACCATCAACATGCACTGATTTTGAAGGATAGAGTTTTTTAAATCTTCGAATTTTCGTGAAATTAATCGGGTCAAAAACACCTCCACTCTGTCCTGGTACAGTTGCCATTATTAAAATAAAATCAAACGAATTGTAATTCTGAAAAACTTCTACGGAAGTCGGAGTAACAATTGCTAGACCTTTTTTCGCAGTAATTTCAGCAGGAAATTCAATCTTTTCAATAGCATCCTCGAACTGAAAAGTAACGTATTCTACTGGATGTTGAATTAATAAATCCATGTACTTCGAAGGGTGTGCTGTGATGATGTGTAAATCGATTGGAACATCGCACCATTGACGAATCAATGTGATGTCTTCAAATACCCGAACATCATCGTTACAATCAACGTGTAAAAGATCTACTTGGTGTGCAACCAAATCCTCAATTACCTCTTTTAGAGGTCTTTTTTTATCGCTATAAATCGAAGCTGAAATTTTCATTTAATTCAATTAGATTATACCCTATTCTTGTTAAAAAAATATGTGTATTGACTGACTATTGCAAAATTCTAGTTATCAAAAAAATACATTTATTCATTCCATCACTCACAAGAATAGAACTATAAATATAGTATATTATTTAAAACCTACGCTTTGCTTATTTTGGGTCTAATATAAACGCAATGCGTTTTTCAAGTTCCGTAAAATGTATTTTGGTCTCTTGATTTTTTGACGCTGTTCCTTGTTTTTGCAAATCCAACTGCAACTTTACCAATTGCGTTCTAACAATACTCGGAATATCTGTTCGGTCAATTTTACTACTTCCAAACTCATGACCAACTGATTGTTTCAACTCATTTCTCTTCGTAACATTGACGTATTTCTGAACGATAGCGATGTAATTTCGTTGCAAACTTCGTTGAAAGACATCTAAATTATCAGTTAATTTTCCTTCATTCCCAAAAATGACGGTTCTTAAATTCTCAAATAATTCAATCACTTTTAACGTATTACTAAAATTATATTCTGAAGCAACCATTCTTAATAATCGCTCCTCCTCTAATAAGTTTGTTAATGTCGTAAATTGCATATTCGATATACTTTCAATGTTTGAAACCGAATTAATTTTTGAAGCAATCTTCTGATCAATTAACCATTTAGGCGCATTAAACACATTTTTCTCCAAAAACTGAAGTGCTTGAATTTGAAGTTGTTTATCGACAGGCGTATAGACATCCCCTTCCATTTCAAACGTTTTTGGTGAATCGTAAACCCCGCCAATGTATTTCGTAACATGCCCTACATAGCGTTCAAATTGCTTAACAACATTCGTATACATTGTTTCTAACTCGTCATAATTCTCCCCCTCTTTTTTCACCCATTCAATCAAATTTGGAAGAATGCGCTGTAAATTTTTTATACCATACGTTGACGCGACCATTGCATTGTCACTCAAATCTTCTGTTTGATATCTCGGATCAAAAGGGTGTTGTTCCGTTCCGAAACGAAGATTTGGGATTTTATACTTTTCGATGGTCAATTGATTCAATTTTTCTTTATCCTCCTCCACTGATTTAGAACCATAAAAATATTTATACCCCCATTCAATGGCCCATTGATCGTAATCCCCAATTCGCGGAAAAACATCTTTAACATTGTCCTCTGGCTGTGCCACGTAATTAAAACGCGCATAATCCATGATTGAAGAAGTATGTCCGTGCTCACTGCACCATTTTGGATCTCTCAATTTTTCCACCGGAGTTGCTGAACTAGCACCCATATTGTGTCTTAAGCCAATGGTATGCCCCACCTCATGAGCGGCAACAAATTGAATTAATTTCCCCATTAATGCATCATCGAACTCTCTTTTTCTAGCGTTGGAATCTATTGCTCCACACTGAACGAAGTACCAATCGTGCAATAAACGCATAATGTTGTGGTGCCATCCAATGTGACTTTCTAAAATCTCCCCTGTTCTTGGATCATTTACATTTGGACCGTACGCATTTTGAGTGTCTGAAGCAAAATATCTTATGACAGAAAAACGTGCATCCTCCAAACTCATTGTGGAATCATTTTCAGGCCAATACTCTCCTCTAATCGCATTTTTCCAACCTGCTTTCTCAAAGGCTTTTTTCCAATCATCTACCCCAGCTTTCATGTATTTTCTCCATTTTACAGGAGTTGCAGGATCAATGTAATACACATTTGGTTTTTTAGGTTCAATTAATTCCCCTTTGGACTGTCGAAGTGCATCTTGCTCATTTTTAGGCTCTAACCTCCATTTTACAATAAACGTTTCTTTATCCATAGACTGAGATGTTTCTCCGAACTCTACCATTTGATTCGCAAAATACCCGACTCTTTCATCAAACAGTCGTTTTCGCATTGGGATTTTTGGCAAAAGTATAAATGAAGTATTTAGTTCAAAAGTCGCATATCCAGTTGTACGAGCAGAAGGTATCGGTGATACTTTACCATCCTTCCAAGAATTTTGTGCTTCGTACGTTTTTACTGTTTTCACCTCCGTATTGATTGGAAAACTTCGAATGGATTGTATAAACGACTTATCTTTTTGAAATTGATTGATTTTTGAAGATTCCTTAAATCCAGGTTCCAAACCAAAAATCGTATTGTCGCCTGCGAAAAAATCTGTCACATCAATCAACACCGATGTATCTTTGCGAACAGCCAACACATCAAAAACACCAATAATAGGGTCGCTGTTACTGTTTTTTACTGCACGTGCAATTGGTTGAATTGAATCATTGGTATGAATTAAATAAGAAACAGCTCTTACTATAATTTTCTGATTTGGAGCTTTTTCCCATTTAATAACGGAACTATTTGTTTTTTCACCGCCAAATTTTCCGCAAGATGCAGTTGACTTTGCAAGGCGTGTAACACTCATAATCTCTTTTTCGAAAATAGAATCTGAAAGTTCAAAGTACCATTTACCTGCTACCGAATGAACAGTGAACAACCCTTTTGATGTAATTGCTTTTTTAGAAATAATTTCATGGAAGGATTTTATTTTTTTAGTCTCTACACCCGACTTTTCTTTTTTATTGCGTTTAAACAATTGAGCGTTTAGTGGAAATTGTCCAACAAAAAACAGCGCTACTAAAACAAGGAATTTATACATGATTGTTTATTTTTCACAAATATAACAGAAGGGACTGAGTTAATGTTATTCGTTAAAATTTTACTAGCGATATTAGAGAAAGAGTACTAGGATAAATTTCAATTATTGAAATATCTTTTGAAATGAGATCTCTGTTCTTTTCCTTGATGAAAAGA
>CALPOI020000193.1 GCA_943325145.2 Candidatus Planktophila lacus
AGCTTGCAGCTAAACTTATTGCTGGTGAACCAGACTTCAACCTAAAATCTTTACCCGCTGTATTCTCGAACTGTGGATCACTCGTATTTGCTCCAGTAGTAAAACCACCACCTGTAGCATCTACGATAGAGTTTAGAATTGCTATTCCTCCACCATTAGAACTGACATCCTTAAAACTATTTCCCCAAACAACAGAATTATTTATAGACATACTTCCAGTATATAAATAAACACCCGAATTACCAGAAGAAGAGGTCATCTTATTATTGCTTATGGTACAATGGTTCAAAACAGTTGTCCCACTATAGTTATTTATTGTTGCACCAGGTATTCCGCCATCACCACAGGTGTTTTCAAAAAACAACGAGTTCTCAATCACTAAATTCCCTGAGGAATTGTAGATGGCACTTCCGTATTTTGAAATATTGTCATGAAAATAGCACGAGGAAATCACCATGTCGGTTTGAACATTGTCTATCGCCCCCCCTTGACCCAATGGCGAGAGTGAACCACTGGAAATATAGCCAAGATATGCCCCTCTAAATACGGAATTTGAAATTCTTGAGGGACCTCCCTTATAATTTGCAATAAAACCTCCTGTACTTGGTTGTTCTAATATATCATTTGAAAGACAGTAATTAAAATTACATGACTCCATGATTAATCGAGTGCCGTTATTATAAAAAATTGAACCCCCTGACAAGGTATTTTTTGTTTTATTGTTATAAAAATCACTATTCTGAATTGTTAATACAGATGGCTTACTCAATCCTCCTGTTGTTGTAGCACAAATTGCTCCACCTCCCACTGAATTTGGTAATGCGGAGTAATTGTCTTCAAAAAAACAAGAGTTAATTGTTACCCTAGTTGTATCAACAGTGTTGTTGGCTTTGATAACTATTGCTCCCGCATATTTATATCCTTTAACTTTAACATTACTAAGATTAAAACTGATGACATTACAAATTGTGCCACACGTAGAATAAGTTCCTAGATCATTGAACAATGGCCCTGTTAAAGTCGAAGTAGAATTAAACAAGGTCAAACTTTTACCTGCACCAATGACCGTTAGATTGTTTTGTTTTATGATGATTGATTCATTCAAATAAGTTCCAGCATCTACGTAAATGGTGTCGTTGTCTTGAACATTCCCACTATTAATCAATGCTTTTAGAGACAACGCCGGTTTTGTGGTCTTACCACCATAAATTGTAAGCGTAGAGTTCTGTGTTGTTGTCGCGCTCGCTGAAAACTCTAATTTTAAAGTTGCTGCATTTTTAGCTACGATGTATGTACCATTAGGTATTCCAGGGCCTGATAAATAGTCTCCTACATCAAACTTTGCAAAATTTGCGGCACTAAGTGCGCCTGAAATATTTGAACCAGTAGTTAAATTGACCGATTGGGTTACTTGAGTTCCGATAGCTGAGCAGAATACATCATTTGTTGTAGCAGCATCGTTTACATACCATTTTTTTGCAAATGAGGTGTTTACACACACAAAAGTTGAAACGATAATTAATAAAACAGATAAAAATTTATACATTTTTTATATATTGAAGTTTTTAATGGTCTCGAATTTTAAATAAAATCGAACTAAAAGTATGTAAAAATATTTGATTAAAAAAAAAAGACTTTTTCAAATTGAAAAAGTCTTTTTTTTTTACATTTTAATGTGCTGTTTTATCGATTTTCCATCGGATGCTTTTAACTCTAAAATATACATCCCTTCGGAAACATCTGGAAAATAAAATTCTTTCGTATTGATTCCCTTATTCGTTAACCATGCTTCTTTGTGGAGCAATTGTCCGATAGAATTATAAAAATAAACTTCTACTTGGTCCGCTTTTTCTATGGTGTAATCCACTGTAAATTTATTGTCAATCGCAGGATTTGGATAGATTTTTATTCCAACTTCTGCAGGATCAAATTTAAAGTTCACCGATTGTATTTCAGAGTACTTAAATTTCGCATCGTAATCAACTTGTTTCAAACGGTAGTACGAAATCCCTTCCATTGGAGTGTTGTCAAACCCATTGTAGTACAAGTTATTCGCGCTGTTTCCTGCTCCTTTTTTACGGAATACTTCTGTAAAATTGGTTCCGTCTTGAGAACGTTCAACCACAAAGTAATCGTTGTTTTGTTCCGATGCGGTAGCCCAATCCAATTTCACTTTTGTGCCTGATTGTTTTGCGGTAAAGTAGAGTAATTCGATTGGTAAGGCGTTTGGACTTTCAATATCAAAAGGTGAGAATGAAGTAATGCTATCACGACTTACGGTATATGGTCCTGATCCTGAAACTGTCGCTGACGCTAAATCCCAAACACCACCTGTATAGTGACCCACCATGACTGCAGATCTATCAAATGGTGCCAATTCTTGTGAAGCATTCCATTGTAAAGTTAACGTTACATTAGAACCTGATACTGTACTTTCATCTACAAACCACGTACGATCCACACATTTTGTTGTTTTTGGACTACCAGTTGTTCCAGATGTTAATACATTCTCTGCTACACGCGCTGAGAAATTATCAGCAGCACCTGCATTTGCAACTATACAAGGAGTATAAGATGTACTTGATATACCTATTGGAAATGTTTGTTTTTCTATACTTGCACCTACTCCAATCGATTGTTGAATTAATTTCCCTGTAGAGTTCGTTACCACAAAGTTCGAAGCGTCGTATCCAGTGATTCCTCCAGTTCCAATACTTAAATCATAGGTGCTTAAAGTCAATTTTGATCCTCCGTTAAAGCTTAAGGTATTACTTACTATTTGTGCTATACCCAAACTATAGGTAGATCCACTATTCAGTGCTAAGTTGTTAAATGCGGTTGAAGAAGTACCTCCAATGGTTTTTCCTGCTCCTGTTAAACTAACTGTATTAGTTCCATGTGTAAAAGTAGCTCCATTATTGGTCCAATTTCCTGATGTGGTAATGGCATACCCAGCTGCATTTAAGGTCCCTGCAGTTAAAACAATATCATTCGTTAAAGCAGTTTGTGCAACTCCTAATGTAAGTGTACCCGCTGTTAATGTGGTTGTACCACTATAGGTATTTGTTGCGCCAAGTGTGAGTGTTCCTGAGCCATCTTTTGTAAGGTTACCCGCACCTGAACCGATGATGCCATTTGCTGCAACAGAACCTGACCCACCAATAGTTAGATTAACTGCTCCATTAGTGATTGCTCCAGAAAGTGTTAACGTGTTTGCATCTGAATTGATTCGTACTGCATTCGTTGACAACGTAATTGCACCACCCCATGTGTTGTCTCCACTGATGTTTCGTAAAGCACCTGCTGACGAAACTCCGTCGTTGTTCAATGTAAGCGCTTTTGCACCCACTGTAATACCACCTTGTAATTCCAATGCTGCACCAGATGCTACTGTAACTGAACCCGCTGTTGTTCCTAAGGCTGTTGCGTTTTGTATGTTCACTACACCGGCATTGATATTGGTAGCTCCTGTAAAAGTATTTGCACCAGTTATCGTTAATTTTCCAGAACCATTTTTATTCAAAGCCCCAGAGCCGCTAATCACACTGGTTGTGATACTCGTTGGATGTGTTCCATCGATTGTAAGTGCATATCCAGCATTATTGATGTTTCCTGTAATTGTTAAACCTTCAACATAACTAGAATTTAACGTAGTGGCTGATTGTAAAATAATTGGAATTTGTACTGTACCTCTCGCAATAACTCCTGTTCCCGAAGTATAGATAGCTTCCCAAGTGGATAGATTTTCAGCGATATCAAAAATAGCTCCTGCATTCACATAAATTTTGCTTGTTACAGAGCCAGTCCATTCACTACTCACTTTATAATGATGTCCGCTTTGTATAACAAAAGACTGACCAGCTGTTGTAAATGATTGAGGAGCTACTCCATTACCATCTGATTGAGAATTCCAATTACTCAAATTGGTAACGTGGGTATTTGGTTGTGATTTGTTTGAATAGAATGTCGTTGCACCGGAGTTGATTGTGATACTCGCAGTTGTTGTAACTTGAGAACAACCTCCTGAAGCTGCTATGGTATACGTAACGGTATAAGTTCCAATTGTACTTGAACTTGGTGTCAATGAACCTGTCGATCCATCAATTGTTAAACCAGCAGTAGAGGAATAGGCTCCACCACTTGTACCTGTTAACGATACTGCTTGACCAGCACCTTGAGAAGTGGTGAATGGTGTACCTGCATAGGATATACTCGCTGTTGGTAAAGCGGTTACCGTTACCGTTCTTGTGGCAGTTGCGTTCGAACAACCTCCAGTTCCTGTTACGGTATAAGTGATTATAGAAGTACCTGCGGCAACTGGTGTGATTGCTCCTGTGCTAACATTCACGGTTGCAGCGGCTGTAGTAGCAGAAGTAAATGCTCCGCCACTGTCTCCATTGCTGGTAAACGTGGTTGAACCATTCGAACAAATAGCCTCTGTTCCACTTAGTGTTCCTGCATTTGGTGCTGTCGTAACTGTTACGGTTCTAGTTGCTGTTGCATTCGAACAACCTCCAGTTCCGGTTACTGTATAAGTTATAATCGATGAACCTGCAGCAACTGGTGTGATTGCTCCTGTACTAACATTAACGGTTGCAGCGGCTGTAGTAGCAGAAGTAAATGCTCCGCCACTGTCTCCATTGCTGGTAAACGTGGTTGAACCATTCGAACAAATAGCCTCTGTTCCGCTTAGTGTTCCTGCATTTGGTGCTGTCGTAACTGTTACGGTTCTAGTTGCTGTTGCATTCGAACAACCTCCAGTTCCGGTTACTGTATAAGTTATAATCGATGAACCTG
>CALPOI020000194.1 GCA_943325145.2 Candidatus Planktophila lacus
TCAGGCGTACCGTTATTGTTTGTATCAGTTAAACCGCTGTTCGCAATCCAATCAGTAACCCCATCTCCGTTTGCATCTGTATCATAAATGTCTGCTAATCCGTCACCGTCTGTATCGATTTCCCATTCGTCAGGCGTACCGTTATTGTTTGTATCAGTTAACCCGCTGTTAGCAATCCAATCTGCAACACCATCCCCGTTTGCATCTGCATCATTCGTGTCTGTTATTCCATCACCATCTGTATCGATTTCCCATTCATCAGGCGTACCGTTATAGTTTGTGTCTGTTAATCCGCTGTTTGCGATCCAATCTGCAACACCATCTCCATTTGCATCTGAATCATTCTGATCACTGATTCCGTCGCCATCTGTATCGATGTCAGTCAAAGTCGAATTTGTATCTGATGAAGTTGTTTGTGAAAATAAGTCTACATTAGAAACAAAAAACACAAACAAAAAATAAATAAGTAGATTTTTTTTCATCTTATTAAATTTAAAAAAATTTAATTTATAACAATTAAAAATAAGAAAAGGTTTAATCAATGCCTAATTAATTAAACCTTTTTCAAAAAAAATCTTAAAACTTTAATTTATTACTTTTATTTATAATTTTTTAAATCTACTCACAACATAGAATCGTTCTTTGATCAGAGTATCCTTTTAATCTATTTTGATTGGTCTAATTTCCTCACCATTGTTAAAATGGTTGCAATCGCTACTGTTTCGCCTGTTTCATCGTACACATCCACCAAGAATTTAACGATTCCTTTTGCAATGTCTTCTTCGCTGCGTTTTTCTTGATCAATTTTCTCTTTCACCGTAAATCGTACACCAATTGTTGCTCCAGGATATACTGGTTTTGTAAAACGCGCTTCTTCAAGTCCATAGTTTAACAATACCGGTCCTTTTTTTGGATCTACGAAAAGTCCAGCTGCTTTAGACAGAATAAAATATCCATGAGCAACTCTTCGTTCAAAGATGGTTCCTTCTAATGAAGTTGCATCCATGTGCGCATAAAAATTATCTCCTGAAACATTGGCGAAATTTACAATGTCAGCATCTGTCACCGTATGTTTATGTGTAAATACTGTTTCACCGATTACTAATTCTTCAAAATGTTTTCTAAAAACGTGTGGTGTCGCTTCCGGCATTGCTGCTCCCACTTGAAATTGTTGTGTGATTGCTGTGATTGTTGTAGGATGTCCCTGAATTGCTGTGCGTTGAAGGTAGTGTAATACACCTCTTTTACCGCCCATTTCTTCGCCACCTCCTGCTCTTCCTGGTCCTCCATGGGTCAATAAAGGCATTGGTGAACCATGTCCTGTGCTTTCTTTCGCGCACTCATTGTTTAATACCAATATTCGTCCGTGCATGCTTGCTGCTCCGACTACGTATTCCGTTGCTTCTTTGTTATCTGGTGTTACGATGGAAGAGACCAATGAACCTTTCCCCATGCGTGCCAACTCTACGGCATCGTCGATTGTATCGTAAGGCATGATGGTAGCCACTGGACCAAATGCTTCAATCTCATGAACATCTGTTTTATGAAACGGATCGTTGTTTACAAATAGAATAGGGGAGAAGAAGGCACCACTTTGACAATCCGCTCCTTGAATTTCAACTGCATTTGGGTTTCCAAAAACAATTTCTTGACTTTTGGCAAGTTGCATTACATTTTCACGCACTCGATCTACTTGGGTTTGGGTTGCTAAGGCTCCCATACGAACTCCCTCAATACTTGGATCGCCAATTTTTGTCGTTGCTAATCGTGCTGCAATTTGTTTTTGTACTTCGTCCAGTAAATTTTCTGGAACAATAATTCTTCGTACAGCAGTACATTTTTGACCCGCTTTAATCGTGATTTCTTTGACCGTTTCTTTAATGAACAAATCGAATTCAGGTGTTCCTGGTTGTGCGTGTTTCCCTAAAACAGTTGCGTTCAATGAATCCGCTTCCAGGTTAAAAGGAATGCTTTTTTCGCTGAACTGAGGCAAAGCTTTTAGCATTTTTCCAGTTGCAGCACTTCCAGTAAAAGTCACCACATCTTCTGATTCTACTGAATCAAAAATACCACGACCCAGACCGCTTACCAATTGTAAACTTCCTTCGGGTAGAATTTTTGAATCAATGATGTCTTTCACCACTACTTCAGTTAAAAAAGAAGTGTATTCTGAGGGTTTAACCACCGCAGGAACACCAGCCATCAAATTCACCGCAATTTTTTCCAGCATTCCCCAAATAGGGAAGTTAAACGCATTGACATGCACCGCAACTCCTTGTTTTGGAACCATGATGTGATGTCCGATGAACGAACCGCCTTTCGAAAGTGGTGCAGCAGCGCCATCTACATAGTAAGGTAAATCAGGGAATTGTCTTCTTAAAGAAGCATTTGCAAATAAATTTCCAATTCCTCCTTCAATGTCAATCCAAGAATCAATTTTGGTTGCTCCAGTGAGTGCACTCACAGCATAATACGCATTTTTACGCTCCATCAAATGCAATGCCAAAGCTTTCAGCATTCTACCACGCTCTTGAAACGTCATCTTACGCAAAGGTCGACCTCCAATTTTTCTACCGTAATCCAATACTTCTTTGAAATCGATTCCTGCACTTGAAACAGTTCCAATCTGCGCTCCGGTAAGTGCATTGTATAAATTTGTTTCGATGCCTTCGCCAGCTATCCACTGACCTTGCACATAATTTTTTACATTTAACATTTAACTATCTTTTTTTTTCTAATTATTCTGAATTTATCTAACTATTTGGGAAGGCTTTCCATAAAGGGAGGGGCACTTTACCAAACACACCTGGCGCCCAATAATTTTTATCGGTGTACCTCCAGCGCATGTCTACACCAAGTATAAATGCATACCAAAGTGAAGATTGAAATCCAAGCGTACTTTCCCCATTTTTGAATTCCACTACAGGGCCAGCCGACAAACCAAGAATACCTCCTGTTTGTCCTTCGCCATAGATGCGGAATTTACCTCCAAATTCATATTCTATCCCAACATCAACACCCATTAATGGAGCATTGGAATTTACAAACACATCTTTCCAATAAGATGCTTCTAGAGCGATACTGAAATGATGCTCGCCTCCGCCAAAATTAAAATGGAACATCGGCCCGATAAACGCAAAAGATTCTCCACGTTGGTATAAGCCTTGAGCATGTGTGCCAACACATGAAAATAAAATTAGAAGAAGTAAATATTTCATAATTCAGTTATTTTGTCTACTTCATTAAATATACGAAATTCTTTTGTGTACTCATTTTTCAAAATTGACCATCCATTGAATTCCAAACTGATCTGTTAACATTCCAAAATAAGTTCAGTAATTTTGAATTGCTTTCATTGCCTAACAAATTGTTTCCACGTATTTTTTAAAATTATCTAAAATTGCTTGCCAGCCTTGTTGTTGCATTTCATGGGGGTTTTGATTTTCTGGATCAAATTTTTCAATAATTGTCGTTGTTCCTTCATTTTCTGAGAACAGAACTTCCACGTTTCTTCCATCTTCTAAATGATATCGAATTATTTGATGAGGTGTAATTTGGTCATAAATTCCTTTTAAATCAAATCCAAAAGATCCATCTTTCGCTTCCATTCGTGTGGTGAAAAAACTCCCTTCTTTTAAATCATTTGTTGCGCTCGGTGCATGCCAATCTTCACTTGCAAAACACCATTGTGTAATGTGCTTTGGTTCGTTCCAACATTCCCAAACTTTAGCTACAGGCACTTTTAATGTTGTCGTAATTGTGATCATGTGTTGTGTTTTATTAGTAAAGATAGGAAGATTTTAGTTACTAGGAAATTGGTATTATGCAATAGTATTTAGAGTCATTAGTTTTTAGTCACTAGTCATTAGTGGGGTATTAGGTAATAGGAATTAGAGTCATTAGTTTTTAGTCACTAGTCATTAGTGGGGCATTAGGTAATAGGAATTAGAGTCATTAGTTTTTATGCACTAGTTAGGTGCTAGAAGCTTTTAAAGCAAATTATGTGATTTTAGAATTTCAGCTAGTTTGAGGTCAGTTTTCGCCAAATCACGAAGGGCTGCAAGCATTTTTCCGCTGTTTTTATCTTTCTTTAGTTTAAGAATTTCATTTTCTATTTCCGAAACTTTTCGTTCGAAAGGTCGAATCATGGTTCTTCTGTCCCATAAAGCAAATGCAACAATTGCAGCAAACATTCCTCCAAATAAAGTGATTAGATACCCCATGTAAGTGAAATTGTCTTCAAAACGTTTATCAACTTGTTCGAAACGTTTGTCAACCTGTTCAAATCGTTTGTCAACCTGCTCAAAACCCTCCACCATTCTTTTTTCTAGCTCTTCTAATTTTGTTTCTGTACGTATCAAACGAGCACGATCTTCTTGTGTAAATGTTTGCGCATTGCTCATTGTTGTGCAGGCAAATAAAACAAGAATTGTTAAGAATAATCGGTAGAAAATTATTTTTTTCATTGAATGCAAATTTATAAAATAGATTAATATTTAATTAAATTTAGTGAAAAATAGGGTTTGTAGTGCTAAACAGTTTTATTTTTTAAAATTTAATTCATAAATCATAATCCCCAATTCACAATCGCCCTTCTGGCCTTGGAATAGTTGGGTTTTGTTGGTGAACTGAAACGCTAGACTTTTGACGGTAGCTTCGCAGAAGATCACCGGAAAAATCAGCGAATTCAGGAGTGAACAAAATAAAGCGCCTCGGAGCGAGATTTCTTACAATATCGAAATTTGCGCTTTAACAACCATCCCACAGCCTTGATTTTTGGTTCTTTTCATCA
>CALPOI020000195.1 GCA_943325145.2 Candidatus Planktophila lacus
CTTCTACGATGGAAGGGTGAGGGTGCACCAATTCAGATAAAGCTTCAATCCCTTCATTCATTTTAATAAGTAAACCTACGGCTTGAATTGCAGTAGAAGCATGCATTCCAACTGCGCGCATTCCTAGAATTTTCATTTCGTTGTCGTTGGAAACAATGATTTTGAAAAATCCTTTGGTCTTTCGCATCGCTATTGCACGTGCAATCAATGAATAATCTATTTTTACAATTTTGACTGGAATATTTTTTTCAATACAATTTTGTTCATTCAAACCGATACAAGCTACTTCGGGATTGAGAAACATGATGGTACAGATATTATCGTAATTCAGGGTGTTTGTATTTAATCCATAAGCTTTTTCTATGGCATAGCGTCCTTCAATTTCGCCCATGTTCACAAGCGTAATTTTTCCAGAAACATCCCCTACAGTATAAATCGATGGCACATTTGTTTGGGTGTCGTTATCACCGATGTGAACGCCGCGTTTGGAAAGTTTTACTCCAGCATTTTCTAAATGTAAGTTCTCGTGATTAGGAACTCTTCCTACTGAAAGTAGCGCTTTCTCAACACGAAGTACGCAATTCGGTTGGTCGGGATAGGATAACTCGTATTCAACTTCATTGTCGATCACTTCCATTCGAACCAAAGACGCTTCATGATGTATGGTAACGCCTTTACTTTCTAAGCTTTCACTCACTAATTGAGAAATATCTTCGTCCTCAAAAGGTAAAATACGTTCTTGACGGTCGATGATGTGCACTTTTGTTTGACCAAAGTTGGCAAAAATTGTCGCGTATTCACAACCAATAACTCCACCACCCACGATCACAATACTTTTTGGATATTCGTTAATGTGCTCAATACCGTCACTTGTGAAGATATATTGCTCATCGACTTTTATCGTAGCAGGAATATTTGGTCGGCTACCAGTGGCAATCACTATGGTTTCACCGTAAATAGTTGTTTTCGTGTCTTCAGATGCAATACACACTTCATGTGCTGATACAAAGTGTGCGGTTCCTTTTTTGAAGGTAAACTGTGCGTTATTGTTAGGTGAGACCAAAAAATCAATTTGTTGTGTCAGTTGAGCACTACGTTCGTTGATTGCTTCTTTTAATGCGTTCTGAACATCATTCCATTCCATTTTATAAGGAACGTTGTTGCTGAGCCATTTATTAAAGTTTGGTAGGATGATTTGATTAGCTTTATTTTTAGCGCTGGTAGTATCAGTTTCAATTCTATCAAATTTAGAAAATTGATTGATGTCGTTGACTTTATTCGCAATTTCCCACAAGGTTTTTGATGAAAGTGCACCATTGTAAATTGCTGCTCCACCGATTTTGTTTTTCTCGATTAAACATACTTTTTTATCCAAATCGATAGCGCGCATTGCAGCTGCATAACCTGAAGGGCCCCCACCAATAATGATTACATCAAATTTTTCCATGAGCGAAAAAAGCTTTGCAGTAAATGTAACGATAAACTTAATTGGGATTGAATTTTAATCAAAAAAAGTAAAGCGGAAAATTTTAACAACTTATTTAGGAACTTCTTAAACAAAAGTTGTGGCATAAAAAAAGGTGAACAAAAATTGTCCACCTTTCGTATAAAGAGTTGAGATGATTATCTTTTGTGAGAACCTTCAGAAGATACAGTTAATTTTTTTCTACCTTTTCTTCTTCTAGCAGCCAATACTTTACGACCATTTTTTGTAGCCATTCTCTCACGGAATCCGTGTTTGTTTCTTCTTTTTCTTTCAGATGGTTGAAAAGTTCTTTTCATGATATTTTAGTTTAAAAGCGTTTTCGATTCAATAATAGGATGCAAATTTACTCAATTATTTTGTTTTTGCAAGTCTGTTTTTAAAAGAAATTAATTTTTTTAAAAAATTGATGCAACGGATCAGGAAGGGGGTTCGAATTAACGTGTAAAATGTGTGTTGTTCTGCTCCGAATGAGTCGTTGTAACGTTTGATTGACGGGATACTAGAACCACCAAAATCAAAACTAGTTGCACTGTTTGAATGGCTAAGGATTACATGTTGAAGCAAAGCTGACATAGCGCTTATTTTTTTTCCTTCTGATGTATTTCCTCCTTTGTGATAAATGATGCGTTGATTGGAGAAAGTGAAAAATCCGATAGCGAGCAATTGATCATCGGAATAGCACGCATAAATGCTTCCTTTTCCTGCTGCAATAGTAGTTTGCATAAATCGAGCTAAAGCATCGTAACTGGAAGGTGTAAGTTCTTTTAGTTTGTAACCAACGTTGAGTTGAAAGGTTTGAACGACTTCTTGGAGGAGATGATTGTTTATTTCGAACTTTAATTCTAATTGGTGACTTTTCTTTAAATTTCTTGTAAGTTGCTTAGTGAAGTTTTGTTTTAACTGGGTTTCATTGTCTCTTAAATGAAGAAGTTGCCCAACTTTTGGTTTGACTAGTATTTCTTTTGGAAACTGTGTTGTAGTCACTGGAAGAAAAGGGAATTCATAAAAAAGGCAATAGTGTTTTAATTCATTGAGAAATGCAGCTTGTATTTTATCAGAAACATTTTTTGTTGAAAAAACTGAAAAATAACTGTGAAAAAGTGGCGGATAAAAATAAGTAATTCCTAATTTTTTACTCAGTGTAATTGGAAATATATAATCATAGTCTCCAATGATTAACGCACTCCATTTAGGGAACAGAGCATCCAACACATACGAGTAGTTGTAAATGGTTCCAACCATAGATTGAGCGATGATTGTGTCCCATTTTTGGGAGTCAATTTGTTCACGACGCAAATGACGGATGATAGGTACGTGTTCCATTTAATTACGAAGTATCGTCTTATAAAGTTTCGTAAATTCATTGGCAATTACTGTGTAATCATAAATCAATGCCTTTGTTCGTAATGCGTTGTTATCGAAGATAGATGGATCGGATAATAGCGTTTGCATTGCTTCGGCTAATTCAGTGGTTGCTTTAGGTGTTACTAATATACCTTCTTTTGCAGAAATAAGTGATTCAAAAACAGGAATACGAGAGGCTATCACAGGAACACCACATGCTAATGATTCAATGGCAACAATTCCAAATGTTTCATAGTTGCTAAAAAGTATAGTTGCAATACTTTCCTGAATAGCTTCAGCAATTGCTTCACTTTTTTTGGTTAATTCAAAGAAAACAAATGAATTCAGTAAATTAAGTTCTCTGCATTTTTCGTGCAGTAATTTTGTGTCGCCGTCACAAATTATTTTGAGCTGAAAGTCTTTTGTAGATTGTGTGAGTAATTTCACTGCTTCAAGAATGCCGAAAACATTTTTTGAAGAGAAATCCCCATTTGAAATATGTAAAAATGTTTTATTTTTCGGAGGAGTATTAGTGGGTTTAAAAACGGAGCAATCAATCGTGTTTCCAACGGTTGTATAGGCTGAGTTTGGAAAGGAATGTGACATCTTTTCTTGAAGATAATCACTAACAGGCGTTATGATAGCAGCATTTGCCATTATTTTACGCAATAACCAAGAGGAACGAAATTGAGGATGGGTAAAGGAAGATGCATGTTCTGTAAGCAGATAACGTGAACGATGAATCAATTTTGAAATGAGTACAAAAATACCAAGAGGTTCTGCAACATTTAAGTGGGTAATAGCTATTTTTCCTTGTTCCTTTTGGATTTTAGATCGACCTTTTAAGTAGCAGTTGAGCACTAAAAAGAATCGAACGAAAGTAGCAAATAGGTGAGTTGATTGAATTTTTGGATAGTAATAACGGTATTCTGTAAGCGAACCTTTTGTTGTGATTTCAACGGTTGTTTTTGAAGCTTTTTCGTCGGAATGAATAGAAAGGACACTTACTTTGTGTAAGCCAGCTAGTGCAATGGCATGTTGTTGACAAAAATTCCCCAACGTTGGGTGAACCTTGCTGGGATACCAAGAAGCAACAAAAAAAACATGGAGCTTCTCTTCGGTTGTTAGCATATTATTTTGAGTAATGGTCTACTAATTGTTCTATCGCAAAATCTATTTCATCTTTGGTGGTAAAACGTGAAAACGAAAAACGCACATTCGGTCGAGATAAGTCAGCGCCAATTCCTTTTAAGACGTGTGACCCTTGGTTCGCTCCCGACGTACAAGCACTACCACCACTACAAGCTACTCCTTTTAAATCAAGTGAAAATAAGAGCATAGAAGCATTGTGATGCGAAGGAAAGCTGCAGTTCAATACAGTGTATAGACTTTTTTCAGGATCGGTTTCTCCGTGAAAGTAGGTGTCGGGTAGTGCTTTTTGAAGTGACTCCATCATGTAGTGCTTTATGCCTTGTACATGTGCTGAATGTTCTGTAATATGATCGCAAGCTAATTCAATAGCTTTAGCCATTCCACAAATACCATATAGGTTTTCAGTTCCACCTCGAAGACCTCTTTCTTGAGACCCACCTTGAATGAAGGCTCCTGTTTGAATGCGTTTGTTGGTATATAAAAAACCGATTCCTTTAGGACCATGCAATTTATGAGCTGCGCAGGTAATAAAATCGATTTTTGTATTTTGAAGATCAATAGGAATGTGACCTATGGTTTGTACGGTGTCTGAATGGAAATAAGCGCCGTATTGCTGACATATTTCGCTGATAGTAGCAATAGGAAGTAAGGTTCCAATTTCATTGTTTGCATGCATCAAACTTACCAATGTAGGTAGGTTCAATGAGAGCAAACTTTTAAGATGTGCTAAATCAACGTTGCCTTTTGAGTCAACGGTAACGTAGCTAATTTTAAGTTCTTCTTTGTTAGGTAAGTGCGCTA
>CALPOI020000196.1 GCA_943325145.2 Candidatus Planktophila lacus
GTTTGTCAAATAGTTTACCGACTTTTCAAACTCATTCAACCAAAAAACGCCTATTTTGGACTAAAAGACTTTCAACAAGTTGCTGTAATACAACATTTGGTAAACCATTTCAATCTCCCAGTTAATATTATAGCTTGCCCAACACTAAGAGAAATTAATGGCCTTGCAATGAGTAGTAGAAATCTAAGACTTTCATCAATTCAAAAAAATCAAGCGACAATTATTTATAAAGCATTACAAACTGCTAAATCCTCTTCTGAAAATAGTACACCAGAAGAAATACAAGAACTCATTTCAAAAATTATTACACAAGGAGGTCTTATTGTTGAATACGTGGAAATTGTTAACCCTTTAACACTTCAAAAATTAACTAAAGAATGGGTTAATAATGCTGTTGCTTGTGTTGTTGCGATCATCAATGAAGTACGACTTATCGACAACTTAGAAATTTACAATAAAAAACCTTGAAAGACTTTTGGTTTAATTTTTAATGTAAATTTGCCAAGATTATCCCATGAAATATGTTAATTGAAGTAGTAAAATCTAAAATTCATCGAGTTAGAGTAACTCAAGCTGATTTAAATTACATTGGAAGTATAACCATCGATGAAGCTTTAATGGAAGCCTCTAACATCATTGAAGGTGAAAAAGTCCAAATTGTAAACATCAATAATGGTGAGCGATTTGAAACCTATGTCATCAGGGGTGATCGGGAAACTGGGACAATTTGTCTCAATGGACCTGCTGCTCGACGCGTAGCTGTAAATGATCCAATCATAATAATCGGTTATGGTTATATGGATTTTGAAGAAGCAAAAAAATTCAAGCCAAGCTTGGTATTCCCGAATGAACAAACCAATTTAATAGACTAATGAAGTCTATTATCTTCAAGTTATTAAAAACTGTACTTCCATTATTATTAGGAGTTTATTTGGTGTGGTATTTTTTTTCCAATATGGATGAAAATGGAAAACACCACTTTTACAAAGCAATTCAAGAAGCTAATTATTCCTGGATCATTCTTTCAATAGCATTGAGCTTTATCGCTTTTTTACTCAGAGCTTATCGATGGAAATACATGCTTGAACCGATGGGTTACAATCCTTCTTTTTGGAATCGTTATCATGCAATAATGATTGGTTACATCATGAACTTAACAATTCCGAGAGCTGGGGAAGCGACTCGATCTGCAATGTTACTCAAATCAGATGGAATTCCTTTTGTAAAATCTTTTGGAACAATCATTGCCGAACGAGCAGTTGACTTTCTAATGTTGCTTATTGTCGCAGGAATTACTGCAGGCATCGGATTTGAAAATTTTAAATTAATATTTCTAAAAATACAATCTCAATTTGGTGGTAAAAGTAGTCCTACATCTAATTCCAATACTTCTACCTATATAATTGTTTCTATCTTAATTATCTTTGGTGCAATTGGAGTTTTACTGTTTAAAAAACCAACATTAAGAAACAAAATTACTGGAATTATAAAAGGAATACTTGAGGGCGTTTTTTCTTTGTTAAAATGCAAAAATCCAATTGCTTACTCACTACATACATTTCTCATTTGGATCATATACATTATTTATTTCGGTATTTGTTTTTTCGCATTGAAAAGTACTTCAAACTTTCCTGTTGACGGAATTCTACTAGGTTTCATTGCTGGATCATTGGGAATTGTTTTTACGAATGGGGGAATCGGAACTTTTCCTTTATTGATTGGACTTGTTGTAGAATTAATTCTAGGAAATAAAGAACCCAATGCTTTAGCGATTGGAAACGCATTAGGAATGATCATTTGGGTTTCTCAAACGCTTGTTATCATAATCTTAGGGTTAATCTCTCTCTTACTTATCCCGAAAAATTTCTCCTCAGAACATGTCGAAGCTTCAACAGATAATTAACAAAATCGCCACTAAGGATAAAGCGATTCAAATAGTAGAAAAGTGGAAAAGCGAACATAAAACCATTGTTTTTACCAATGGCTGTTTTGATATCTTACACAAAGGACACGTAACTTACCTTGCTAAAGCTGCTGAATTCGGAAATAAATTAATTATCGGTCTCAACACAGACGAATCTGTAAAACAACAAGGCAAAGGTGACGAACGACCAATTAATTCTGAAGATGCACGCTTGTTTGTATTGGCATCATTAGAAGTCGTGGACCTAGTAATACTTTTCAATGACCAAACACCTATCGACCTTATTGAAACATTACTACCTACAACATTGGTAAAAGGAGCAGATTATGATGAAAATGAAAACAACCCTTTAAGCAAAAAATATATCATTGGTTCTGATGTTGTCCGTGCAAATGGAGGAAATGTAAAAACGGTTGATTTAGAAGAAGGTTACTCAACTACCTCACTAATTTCTAAAATAAAAGACTAAATTATTCTATAAGTTCAATGCAATTAATTATACAATTTCTATATTTGTAAAAAATAAAAGTTATGTCTGACAATTTTTTCGATAAATCAACAGAAGCGGTAGGATGGATTTATACACTTGTAGTAATCGGTGTATTGGCATCTATTATGATTTGGGGATAATTCCTAAACAATTTTAAGAATGCCTTTTAATTCCATTTTTTCATGGTTAATTCAAAAGCGTATTCATTCCATTGACTTTTTTAGAAGTCATCCTATAGCAGTACAAAATAACCTGCTTGAAAAATTAATCACCGAGAATAAATCTACAGTTTTCGGAGAAAAATACTTTTTTTCAAACATTCGTAACTACAAAGACTTCTCCACAAATGTAAGTCTTAATGACTATGAAACCTTAACTCCATTTATTGAAAAAGAACTTCAGGGAGAACAAAATATTTTAACAAAAGGAGTAACAAAGTGGTTTTCCAAATCATCAGGAACAACATCTAACCGAACAAAATTAATACCTGTAACAAAAGCTTCTCTATTTAAATGCCATTACAAAGGAGGAAAAGATTTATTGGCATTATATTATACCAACTATCCAAAACGCAAACTTTACAAAGGCAAACATCTTATTTTAGGCGGTAGCGCTGAAATAAATCACATCAACAAAAACTCATATATCGGAGATTTATCTGCTATCATAGTTAAAAATTTACCTTGGTGGGCAGAAATTAGAAGAACACCATCTAGAGCCACTACTCTTCTTTCAGATTGGGAGGTGAAACTTGAACAAATGGCAAAAGAAACCATGGAACAAGACATCTACATACTTGCGGGTGTTCCAAGTTGGATGTTGGTTTTGTGTAAAAAAGTTCTAGAAATTAGCGGTAAAAAACACCTCAGAGAAGTTTGGCCCAACCTTGAATTATTTATGCATGGAGGGGTAAGCTTTACTCCTTATAAAGAAGAATTCAAACAACTCCTACCCTATTCTGATATGCATTACATTGAAACCTATAATTCTTCAGAAGGTTTTTTTGGTATTCAAGACACGCCGAATTCGTCCGATTTACTGTTAATGTTAGATTACGGTATCTTTTATGAATTCATCCCAATGTCTGATTTCAATGGTACAAAAAGTACAAATATCATTTCACTTGAATCAGTCAAAACAGGTGTTAATTATGCGCTTATAATCACGACTAACGGTGGTTTATGGAGATATATCATTGGAGATACGGTTCAATTTACATCAACTGTTCCTTATAAATTTATAATTACCGGTAGAACACAATCATTTATCAACGTATTTGGTGAAGAAGTGATTGTTTCTAATTCTGATGCTGCGATTGCACATGCGTGTGCGAGTTCGAATGTTACACTTAATGAATATACAGTAGGACCAATATTTATCGAAAATCATCAAAAAGGAGCACATGAATGGATTGTCGAATTAAATTCCTCTGAAAAATTTGAAGCATCTACTTTTTTAGTGGCGCTCGATGAGAAATTACAAAGTGTAAACAGTGACTATGCTGCAAAAAGAAGTTTTAACCTTCTATTACAAGCTCCCATTATTCATTTTGTCCCGGAAGGCACTTTTGAGCTTTGGTACAAAAAAAAGAACAAACTAGGTGGTCAAAATAAAATCCCTAGACTTTCAAACGACCGAAAAATACTTGAAGAAATCCTTGAATTTGTTAACTAACTTTAGCAACATGGTTCGATTACTTTTATTTTCGCTTTTTGTCCCTTACTTTTTCTTTAGTCAAGTTACTCCCAAATTAGTAGAGGAGTTTAAAATGGACATCCAGTCATCTTCAACGTTTGATGTAGATGCACTTGGAAATATTTATGTTGGAAATTTCCAATTACTCCAAAAATTCAATTCAAATAATCAACTTCTTTTTCAACAAAGTATTAAATCGATTGGAGCGATTAGTGGTATAGACGCTCGAAACCCGCTCAAAATCATCCTGTTTTCAAAAGAACAACAAACCATTTCAATTTTCGACAACAACTTAAATCTTCAAAATCAAATTGACTTATCTGATTTCGGTATAAAAAACGCGGTCTGCTTTAGTGCTTCCGATCAACCTTCAAAATTTTGGATTTACGACCAACCGAATTCAACGTTATGTATGATTGATTTAAGTACGAATCAAATCCAACGTGTTCAAAATTTGAATCAATTAATTGGAAGTTCAGAAATCATTCAACTCCAAGAATATGAAAACTACCTCTACCTAGTAGACTCAAAAAAAGGTGTTTACCAACTTGATTTCTACGGCTCACTTGTAGCTAGTTATCCGATTCCATCGACGTGTATTTCAATCGAAAAAAATATTTTATATGTGTATTTTGAAAATAAAATCTCTCTTTTATCCAATCAATCAA
>CALPOI020000197.1 GCA_943325145.2 Candidatus Planktophila lacus
GGGTATTTTGATGGATTAGATTCATGCATAATTTGAACTACTTTCTCTACAATATCTTCAAGATTTGGTTTTGAAAAATAATCTCCATCTGTTCCATATGCTGGTCGATGATCTTTTGCAGTTAATGTAATAGGTAAGCTATCAAGGTGAAAATAACCTTTTTGTTCAACCAATATTTTGTCTAACATAAATCCACAAGCACCGCCACTCACATCTTCGTCGACTAATAATAATTTATTAGTTTTTTCAAGTGATTTAGAAATTAAGTGATTAACATCAAACGGTAGTAAAGTTTGTACATCTATAAGCTCAACAGAAATCCCTAATTCTTGAAGTTGAGAACATGCTTTTTCGCAAATATTAAAGGTAGAACCATAGGAAACTAACGTAATATCTTCTCCTTCTTGTACAATTTCTGGAATTCCAATTGGTGTTTTAAATTCTCCGATATTTAATGGTTTTCTTTCTTTTGTTCTATAACCATTCAATGGTTCAATAACTAGTGCACAATCGTCGGAAGCAAGAAGTGTATTGTAAAAACCTGCTGCTTTCGTCATATTTCTTGGGACACAAACGACCATTCCTCTAACTGCATTAATGATCATCCCCATTGGGCTACCACTGTGCCAGATGCCTTCCAATCTATGGCCACGCGTACTTATAATTAATGGCGCTTTTTGACCTCCTTTAGTTCTATATTGTAAAGTAGCCAAATCATCTGACATGATTTGTAAAGCATAAATAAGGTAATCTAAATATTGTATTTCTGCAATTGGTCTTAATCCCCTCATTGCCATACCAACTCCTTGACCAATAATTGTGTTTTCTCTAATTCCAGTATCAAAAACTCTTAATTCACCGAATTCTGATTGTAAGCCTTCGCAACTTTTGTTAACACCACCAATACCGCCAACATCTTCACCAAAAATTAGAGTCTGTGGATAATTCGTGAAAATATGTTTGTAGTTATCTCTTAAAATAATACGTCCATCAACAAGTTGATTTTCGTCAGAATAGATAGGAGCAACTTCTTTTGTATTGATTGATTTTAATTCAGATTGTGAATAAATGTGTGATGAGTATCTTTTGTTACACATTTCTAATTTTTCAGTTATCCATA
The DNA here is from genome assembly GCA_943325145.2 of Candidatus Planktophila lacus. Classification (GTDB taxonomy): domain Bacteria; phylum Bacteroidota; class Bacteroidia; order Flavobacteriales_D; family Crocinitomicaceae; genus CANHVK01. The sequence continues at coordinate 1,121 of CALPOI020000197.1, forward strand.
AAGATAACTTCGTTTTTGATTGTAAGTTTTCGCGATAAGTACTTCTTAATACACCTCTAACAATTCCAAATACATCTTTACGAAGTAATTCTTTTTCTTTTATTAAACGATCAATAGCAGTTTGAACAGTAGTTTTATTAATAGTTTCTTCAAGAATTGAATTTAAAATCGGTAATACAGAAATTATATCCTTGTTAATGTCATCACAAAATGCTTTCCATGCTTCGTTTTTAAACTCTTTGACTTCTTCTTTAGCTTCTTTTTCTAGTAGTTCAATTTCTTCCAAAGAAGCTATCTTCAATCCGTCTGCCTTGAAATTTAAAATCCATTCTTTGAATTTTGCAATGCAATCAAAATCTTTTTCCCATTGCAAACGTTCTTCTGTTTTGTAGTGTTCGTGTGAACCAGAAGTAGAATGTCCTTGAGGTTGATTCACCTCTTTTACATGAACAAGTACTGGAATTCTTTCGGTTCTAGTTAATTCAGCTGCTTTTTCATATGTCTTAACTAAATCTACGTAATCCCAACCTTTAGTAGTTAAGATTTCGAAACCTACTTTTTCATCAGTACGTTGAAAACCAGACAAAGCTTCAGAAATACTTGACTTAATAGTTTGTTTATCTCTTGGGACAGAAATACCAAAACCGTCGTCCCAAACAGACATAATAATTGGTAATTGCAAAACTCCAATTGCATTCATAGATTCCCAAAAAACGCCTTCTGAAGTAGATGCATCTCCAATCGTTCCAAAAACAATCTCTTCACCATTGTTTGAGAATTTCTGAAATTCAGGATTATTTTTTAATCCTTCGTGTTCACTGTATACTTTTGAAGCTTGAGCTAATCCAAGTAAGCGTGACATTTGGCCCGCAGTAGGAGAAATATCAGATGCAATATTATGGTGTTGCATCAAATCGACCCAATTTCCATCTTGATCAATGTTTCGTGTCGCAAAATGCCCTCCCATTTGACGACCTGCAGAGGTTGGCTCTAAGTCGACATCAGTGTGTGCGTAAAGTCCTGCAAAATACTCTTGTATTGTAAGTTCACCCAAGGCAAAAACCAAGGTTTGATCTCTGTAATATCCAGAACGAAAATCACCCTTATTAAATTGTTTCGCTAAAGCGATTTGTGCTAATTCTTTACCGTCTCCAAAAATCCCGAATTTTGCTTTACCAGTCAATACTTCTTTACGACCTAAAAGAGAAGTTTCTCTAGATAAACAAGCCAATTTGTAGTCTTCTAAAATTTCTTGTTTAAAGCTTTCAAAATCAATAGATACTTCAGATGGTGAGGATGAATTTTGCATAGTGTTTAAGTATTTACATACAAATATACATAATTATCTTCCCATTTTTTTCATTGAAGATGTTCTTAATTTCTGATAAACTAAAATTATTGAATTGTTATCGATTCTCTGAAACTTGAAGATAAGTTAGGCATAATCTAATTTTACCATATTCAATTTCTCCATTCAAAGCCTCGAAATATGGTTTGAGTTGATTTACAGGATCAATTTTTAAAGATAATTCTTTTATTTTTTCAACTTCAAAGTTGGTGACAAAGTCAAAAATTGATATTTCTTTACCTTCATTAAGTAATTGAGATAAGTGTGAGTAAATAGTTGTTTCTGAGAGGTTTCTTTTAATTGATATTTCCTCAATCGATAAGCCATTTTTTAAAAGGGAATAGGTAATCTCAGTTGTTGAAGATTCTTGAGTAGTTGGTCGGTTAAAATTTCTAATGACTGACATGAAGTCTTCGCCATAAGTAGCTAATTTTTGTTCACCTACACCTTGAATCGCTAAAAATTCAAGGTTAGTTTTTGGTTTTTCATTCGCCATTTGTTGTAATGTAGCATCACTGAAAATAATATATGGAGGGACATTGAATTCCACGGATAATTTTCTTCTTAATAGTTTTAATTGATCGAATAGTAAATCGTCTAGAGATAGAGGAGAGGGTGAAAGTGACTTTGTTTTATTTAATGATTTTGGATTTTGCTTTATTTTTTCTAAGTAGTTTGCAAGCTGAATTCGTTGTTTTCCTAGTAATACACTGATACCATAATTACTTATTTTTAAGTGCATACTGTCATCGTAGGCAATCTCAATTAATCCAATGTTTTTCAATTGTGTTAGGTAAAATTGCCATTCTTTAAAGCTTAAATCACTTCCGATTCCAAATGTTTTTAATTCATGGTATCCTTTTGAAAACATTTCGGTTGTTTTTGCGCCTCTAAGAAGTTCTATAATTGTATTGTTACCAGCATTTTCATTGGTTCTTTTTATGGCAGAGAGTGCTTTTTGTGCTATGATGGTACCATCAAACATTTCTTTGGGATTTCTGCACACATCACAATTTCCGCAATTTTTTGAATATACTTCACTAAAATAAGCTAATAGAATTTTTCTTCTACAAGTTGTTGCTTCAGCATATTCCAACATTCGATTTAATTTTTCAATCAAAACTGCATTTTTTTCGCTTTCATCCGCAAAATCTGAGAGTAGTTTAACATCTCGATAATTAAAAAATAAAAGCGTGTCAGAAGGAAGTCCGTCTCTTCCTGCTCGTCCAATCTCTTGGTAATAACCTTCAATGTTTTTAGGAAGGTTATTGTGAATAACCCACCGAACATTTGATTTATCGATGCCCATTCCAAATGCTATTGTTGCACAAATAATTGGGATATTATCATTGATAAATTCAGTTTGAATCCTATCACGCTCAATGTTTGATAATCCTGCATGATAGTAAGCTGATTTTATGTTGTGTGAATTTAATAAATCAGACCATTCCTCTGTTTCTTTTCTACTTAAGCAATAAATAATTCCAGATTGACCTTCTCTCGCTTCAATGAAATCTAAAATTTCTTCAATTTTTTGTTTTTTAGGTAAATTTCCCTTTATAGTTAGATTTAAGTTCGGTCTGTCAAAAGATGAAATGAAGGTTGTTGGTGATTTTAAGCCTAGGTGTAATTCAATATCTTTTCGAGTTATTTTGTCGGCAGTAGCAGTTAATGCGACAAATGGAATGTGGCTTAATCGATTTCTTAGGATTTCAATTTGAGTATATTCTGGTCTGAAATCATGCCCCCACATTGAAACACAATGAGCCTCGTCAATGGCAACTAAACTAATCGAAATGTCGTTGAGCCATGTTTGCATAGATGGAATCAATGTCTCTGGCGACATGTATAATAACTTAAGTTTATTATTAGAAGCTTTTTGTATTACTAAAGTACGTTCAGTTTCATCCATGCTAGAATTTACATAGGCAGCACTAATTCCGTTGGAATTTAATGCATCTACTTGATCTTTCATTAATGAAATTAATGGAGAAATCACTAAAGTAGTACCTTCAAAAATTAAGGCTGGAATTTGAAAACAGATGGATTTCCCCCCGCCTGTTGGCATTAAAACAATGGCGTCTTTTTTTGCTAAAACATTTGATATTATATCAGATTGATTCCCTCTAAAAGAAGAATAGCCAAAATATTTTTTTAAAATTGATAGTGAATCTCGTTCCATTGATTGCTCGTAATAATGTATTCAGAATTTAGCTATTAAGATCATTGCAACTCCCTTAACTTATAGTTGAATTAAAAGTTTAACATCCTTATTTACAATAGTAAACTCCCGTGTTA
>CALPOI020000198.1 GCA_943325145.2 Candidatus Planktophila lacus
AATCCATCATTTAAACATGAATAGTTAATTGTAAATGGTTCATTCCCCTCTTCTGAATTTGAAAATTTACTTGGAAACGCTATTTTAATCAGTTGATTCGCAAATGTTGAACTTTGGTCGTAATAAGTTCTTATCGTATAATCATCCGGTAAATCTGCTTTTCCTCTAATTGCCTTTATTTTTAATTCTTTCGATAGTTTATTCGGATTATTAACATCTTCAATTTTTCCAGCAACAATTTTAGGATTGGCATTTATTGACTCAATTAATTCTTTTGTCCCTATTTTTTCTTCAAATGGTTCTGCAGAAAATTGGTGGTCAATCCCTACTGCCTTTGCGTTTATTTTCTTCAGTTTTGTAAGCACTTTTGATAACTCTAACCTGAATGAATCTCGGTTTAGACTACCTGTATTAATTAAAACAACGCTTTTTTCTCTTGTGTAATGAACATTCGTTGATGGATTGACGCTTTTATAATGTAAATCATTCCATTCCAAATCAGGATTTCCGATTTGCTCAATGGTAAATAATTGAAAAAGTTTAGTTTCTGCAATACGATTTAATACCAATAATAAAATAGTACTAATTAAATAAAAAAATAAAAATTTGAAAACATTCTTTTTTGTAATCATAAACTATTTATTGAATTAAATCTATGTAGCATAAAAATATAAAAAAAACATTGAATTTACTGACTTTCAAGAAATCTTACTCCAATTTGGCTTGTCTTTTAAAATCGACCTTAATTTTTCGCGTACTTGTAAATGTTCTGGTTGAGATAAATTGGGGTCTTTTTCAAGTAAATTTCTCGCGTGTTCTCGTGCTAATGTCACTAAATGACCATCTGTTGCGAGGTCTGCTATTTTCAAATCTAAAACTCCACTTTGTTGAGTTCCCATAATGTCACCTGGCCCTCTTAATTCCATATCAACTTCAGCGATTTCAAAACCATCTTGTGTTCGAACCATTGTAGCGATTCTTTTTTTGCTTTCTTTCGACAGTTTGTTTCCGGTGAGTAGTATACAGTAAGATTTTTCTGTTCCTCTTCCTACGCGACCTCTTAATTGATGAAGCTGCGAAAGACCGAATCGTTCTGCACTTTCGATAATCATGATGGACGCATTTGGCACGTTGACTCCTACTTCGATTACGGTTGTGGCCACCATAATTTGTGTATGGCCTTCCACAAATTGGCGCATTTCAAAGTCTTTTGCTTCCGGTTTCATTTGTCCATGAACGATGCTTACATGATAGTTGGGCCTCGGAAACGCTCGTGTTATGGATTCGTACCCTTCCATTAAATTGTTGTAGTCCAACGTTTCCGACTCTTGGATCAGCGGATAAACAATGTACACTTGTCTCCCTTTTGTAATTTCATTTCGAATAAACCCAAACACCCTACTTCGGTCGGTTTCATAGCGGTGCTCTGTAGTGATCGGTTGCCTTCCAGGTGGTAGTTCATCAATAACGGAAACATCGAGGTCTCCGTATACGGTCATCGCTAAAGTTCGAGGAATGGGAGTGGCGGTCATTACCATGATGTGTGGTGGAGTGGTGTTTTTTCGCCATAGTTTTGCGCGTTGAGCCACTCCAAAACGGTGTTGTTCATCAATGACAACCAATCCTAAATTTTTAAATTTTACCGTGTCTTCTATGAGTGCGTGTGTCCCAATCAATAGATGAATGGTTCCATTTTCGAGTTCTTCGTGAATGATTTTTCGCGCACTTTTTTTAACTGATCCTGTTAGTTTCGAAACTTTAATTGGGAGGTTTTTTACAAACTCAGAAATGGATTCAAAATGTTGTTGGGCTAAAATTTCTGTAGGCGCCATCAACGCTGCTTGAAAACCATTTCCTGCTGCGATTAACATTGTTAATAAAGCAACTAGTGTTTTTCCACTTCCCACATCGCCTTGTATTAAGCGGTTCATGTGATGCCCCCTTTTTAAATCTTGACGAATTTCTCGTATTACTTTTTTTTGAGCGTTTGTCAAAGGGAAGGGGAGGTGGTGTTCATAAAAGTCCATGAATAAATGACCAACCTCCTCAAAAATATATCCTTTAGTTTTTTGAAGTGAGATTTGTTTTCGTAATAATAATTCGAGTTGAAGAAAGTACAATTCTTCAAATTTTAATCGATGCCTTGCTTCTTCTGCTAATTGTGAATTTTGAGGATAATGAATTTGTTTAAAAGCAGTTTCTCTCGGTAAAAGGTGAAGTTCTTTAACCAATTGTTCTGGAAGCGTTTCTTCCAAATGACGGTTTAGTTGAATGACTAAGCTCGTTGTAAGTTTCTCTATTCCTTTTGAATGAAGACCTTTGGCGCTAAGTTTCTCGGTAGAAGAATAGATTGCTTTTAATCCTTTTTGTGGATCTGCTTGTTCTAATGGGATGATTTCAGGATGAGGAATTGAAAACGAATTATTAAATAATTTTGGTTTTCCATACACTTGGTACGCTTTTCCAATTGTTAAATTAGGCTTAACCCATTTAATGCCTTGAAACCAAACCAAATCAATGACTCCGGTGTTGTCTTGGAAACGAACATTTAATCTTTTTTGTTTTCCTGCAGAAAGATCATTGATGTCTGTAATTCTCCCTCTTATCTGAACATGTCCCTCACATTCAGGGAGTTCTGCGATTAAATTGTAATGTGATCGATCTACATATCTAAAAGGAAAATATTCGAGTAATTGGTAAAAGGTGAAAATCCCCAACTCTTTTTTAATCAATTCTGCACGTTGTGGCCCAACTCCTTTTAAGAATTCGATAGGGGTGTGCAGAAACTCATTCATGTACTTATCTTAGGCATTTAAAGTAATCGAATGGCTCCAAACATTGATTGCATTGATAATGAGCTTTGCAGGCTGTACTCCCAAATTGACTGACCATTCGCGTGTTTTTGGAATTGCATTTAGGACAAGGTACCACAGTAGGTTTAGCAAATAAAACACTTTTATCTACTTCGTTTTCAGGTGGCGCTATGCCATATTCTCGAAGTTTTTCTTTCCCTTTTTCGCTCATCCAATCAGTGGTCCAAGCGGGTGAAAGCGTGCTTTTCACTTCTGTAGTAATTGTTGGAGAAAGCGCTTTTAGAATTTCTTCTTCAATTTGATGCATTGCTGGACATCCACTATAAGTAGGGGTAATTGTAACAATGCATTTATTATCGATAATTTCAACTGTTCTTACAATTCCTAAGTCGGCAATTGTAAGAACAGGTATTTCAGGATCAGCTACTTGATCCAATAATTTCCAAATTAATTCAGTTGTTACCATGTTAAATTTGGGAACGCTCTTTGCATATATTGCATCTCTGCTAATAAATACCCTAAATGCTCGCTGTGCATTCCAGTTCTACCACCTTCTAATTTAAAAGAATGCGATGGAAGTTCAAGGGTAGCTTGTTGCAACACATTGGAAACATAATTTTTCCAATCGTCAAACAAAGTAGCTAGATCTAGTCCGATTCCAAGTTCTATCAAAGTTTTATCAACTTCGTTTTGGAAAAACAATTCATGGGTGAATCTCCAATGAAAATTAACAGCTTCTTGAATTCGTTGATGTGATTCTTCCGTTCCATCTCCAAGTCGAATGATCCACTCTGAAGAATGCTTTAAATGGTATTTGGTTTCTTTTAAAGACTTTTCTGCAATTGCAGCCAATTGAGTATCTTCAGAATTAGTTAAAGCTTCAAAGAATAATTTACGAAATGCGTCAAAGTAAAATTGACGTGCAATAGTATACCCAAAATCTTTGTTGGGTTGTTCTACTAAAAGCAAATTGGAATATTCACGATCTACTCGTAAAAAAGCCAATTGATCTTCAGTTCTTCCCTTATCCTCAAGGGTTACGGCATATTGAAATAAATTAGTGGCTTGGCCGATTAAATCGAGAGAAATGTTTGTCAATGCAATGTCTTCTTCGAGTATTGGTCCATGTCCACACCATTCTGCCAATCGTTGACCTAATATTAAACTGTCGTCTGCAATTCGAACAACATAAGTATACAAAGCTTCTTTTACTGTCATTGAAGTAGTTTATTAAATAAATTACATGTGAGAGATTCCGTCTGGAACATCGTAAAAAGTTGGATGTCTGTAGATTTTGTCTTCTGATGGTTCGAAAAACGCATCTGAATCTTTTGGATCTGAAGCAGAAACCATTTTTGATTCTACTACCCAAATGCTAATCCCTTCGCTTCTTCTTGTGTAGACATCACGTGCATTATCGATGGCCATTGTAGCATCAGCGGCACGTAAACTGCCCACATGTTTGTGACTTAATCCTTGTTTACTTCTTATAAAGACCTCCCAAAGTGGCCATTCTTTTGAACTCATTGTTGAAATGTTATGCAGTTTGTACTTCTTTTTGTCTTTTCTCAGCAAATGCTAATGCAGCATCGCGAACCCATTTGCCGTTTTCTTTTGCATTTTTACGTGCTTCGATACGGTCAAAATTACATGGCCCATTTCCTTTAATCACATTGTAGAATTCTTCCCAATTGATAGCTCCAAAATCATAATGTCCAGTTGAGTCATTCCATTTTAAATCTTTATCAGGAACTGTTAATCCAATCATTTCTGCTTGAGGAACAGTGATATCTACAAATTGTTGACGTAATTCGTCGTTTGAAATTCGTTTAATTTTCCATTTCATAGATTGCTCTGAATGAACTGAATCATTATCACTTGGACCAAACATCATTAACGCAGGCCACCACCATCTGTTTAAAGATTCTTGTGCCATCGCTTTTTGTTCTGG
>CALPOI020000199.1 GCA_943325145.2 Candidatus Planktophila lacus
AATCACATCAACGTACCCATCAAAACAACTTACAAAAACATTTCCACCATACCCAACTATTTTACGAGGTTGCTTAGGTCGATTAGAAGCCACCATTGATAGTTGCTGTAAATGATTTCCTGTAATTGCATCTAGCACTTCAATGGTACTTGAAACATTCATTACTACATAAATTTTTGAACCATATCGAAACAAATCATTTCCTGTATCCCCCAATAAACGGCCTGTTTTTTGAAAGAAAAAATCTTCTTCAACTAGTGATTGATCTTCTGAAACCCAGCTCAAAGTTGAATTATTTAAAGAATATAACCCTTCGTTTAAAACTAATATTCCCTTTTTTAAGTGAACCACATTTGTAGAGTTGACACTCGTTTCTTGTTTTTTACAAGAAACAATCAATAAGGAGAATATGATGAAAAGACTAATGAAACGCATAACTAACAGTTAATAAATAATTTCTACCTGGCATTACAAATGACTTTATGGATTCATAAGAAGAGTTCAAACAATTCTTAACAGTCATTCCAACTTTAAGTGAATGATTCTTTTTTAAAGCTAAAGTCGTATTTAAAAAAATATCTGACACAAAAAAAGATGCCACTTCATTAAACTCTATGTTTTCATTCAAGGAATAACGTGTGCTATTGTACACAGAGTTACAACCAAATTGCACCCAATCGTTCATTGAAACTGTCAATTCACCGTGTAAACTGTGTTTGGGAAGGTAAGCAATTTGGTGTCCATAAGTTGGACTAGCAGGGTCAGTAACATCAATTACTGATTGATAAGAATATCCAAATTTTAAAGTTGACTTAATTCGAAAGATCGTTGACGAAAACAGCATATTTAAATCGAACCCATTCACTTCCACTTTACCCACATTTTGAATAGACCAAACAAATAAATTTTTAGTAGGAATTGCAACAATTTTATCTTCAACATAATTGCGATAAGCGTCTACCATTATTTCAGTGTTAATAGAAGAAACTTTAAAGGTAGAACCGATATTCGATTGGTAAACAAGCTCTGGTTTTAAATTAGTATTGCCAATTTGATGATAATACAACTCTCCAAAAGATGGGAGTCGATATGTTTTTTTAAACGATATTCTAGGTGACCCCAACCATTTTATTGGTTTTGATCGTTCAATAATAAAAATTGTAGTTAATGGTTGATAATTCGCTACCCTATTAATTTCTGTATTATTCACAAATTGTTTGCCCACTTGCATGGTATAATTCAAATGGTAGATTTGTCCAGTTATTCCTACTATAAATTGGGTTTGTAATCTTTTCGGAACCCCATTGGTGGATTGAATGGTATGTAATTCACTAAAAGTATGCTCTGCACCGAACATCAATTTCAAAACGGAATCTTTGATTGTATATTTTGATGTATTTCCAATTTGAAAATAACGATTCAAATAACTTTCGGAGTAATTCTTTGTTTGGTTTAAAAACGACGAATCATTATAAGTTAAATTCGAATGAGCACCTGAAAAATAGAACTTTGAACTAATTTTATTCTTACAAATAATCAATTCAGAATTTAAATTCTGACTAGTTGATTGTAGTCGTTGATTTGCAAACCCGTTATACAATATAATTGGTCCAGGTAATCCTTTTTCAAAACTATTCGTTTGATAGGACGTAAAAAATCGTGTGTTTTTTCCAATTAAAGAACCAAAAGAGAACACAATACCTCCGTCTTTTAAATCATTGTTTGATCGTTTATCTTGTATTGGTTGATTTCCATTTTTATACAGATAGTCAAAATCGCCCTGATAAATGCGGTATTTCCCTGAAACCGAGTAAAAACTTCTTGAAATTCGCTGTTTTAATGCAAAATTATTATCAAAATAGCCATAAGATCCAAGTTTTGAATGTATTCGAATAGATAATTGATCCATTGGAAAAGTCGACTCAAAACTAGACATACTTAAGTAATTGCCTAAATTAAGTGCAGAAACAGGAACTAATTCTTCTTCATTACCTCCATTTATAAAACTGATTCGTTCAAGATTCTCAGTCGGTAACGTACTTAAATCTACTTGTCCAATTTGGTTGTTTTGAATCAAAAAACCATCTAAAACAATTCCTGTATGTGTACCTGAAATTCCACGAAACGAAATTGTTTTAATCGCTCCTACTCCACCGTAATTTTTCACAGTAATTCCTGTAAACTTCTGAAGTAACCCTCCTACATCTTCCGAATTTGAATTGCCAATTTCACGTGAATCAAGCGATTGATTGTGGCCATTGAATTTATCGCGAATATTTTTCACTTCAATTTCATCCAAGTGCAATGTTTTATCCTGCGCATTGACATCCGATGCCTGAAGCAATGCACAAAATAAAATAAAAAATAAAAATTTAGGCGACACTAAAATTATTCAATAACAATGTTATCAATCGCAAAATAAGCGGGAGTATTCATCCCCCAATCTCCATTATCAGTTGATTCTAAACGAAAACGTACTTCTTCAATTGCTTTCAATTTAGAAGTTTCGATTTTTTCCCAAGATTTTTGAATGTAATGCTTAGAATTATCTATCAATGAAAAATCAGCTAAGTTGTAAGACAACGAATCTTTTGCTTTGCCTCCCATATATCCAATGATCCAAAGTTTTAAGTAATCTTTATCCTTTGCATTGAATTGTTTTGCATATTGATCCCCGCTCTTCATAGATAACGCTGCATACGTCGTATTGGTTACTTCAAAAGAAGTTACTGATTTTTTACCACTTAAGTAAGGCAATATAAACTTGGCTTTATTACCATATCCAATAAGGTATTTCTTACTAGAAGAGGCTCCCTCACCTGCAAAGGCTGAAAACTGATTCGTGTAACCATTTGTTGCCGTATCTTTCATAGTTGATAGTGCAAAACCATCCCATGACCATTGACCTTTTTGGTTGTAAAAAGAAACATTTTTAGAAATAAACGCACCCGATATAGTGCTGTCCAAATAAGAGTTTTCAACTAAAGTAAATTCTTCAAAATCGATGACTGTTTTTAAAGACGATGAAGGAGTAATCACTTCATCTTTTTTACAACTTGATACTAGCAATATGCTAGATAATGCGCATACAATGATGCTTTTTGTACTAACTACGTACTTCTTCATTTTAATTCAATTAAATAATTAATAATTAAACAACGAAGAAGAATTCAGTGACTAAATTAATTAGCCTGATAAACACAAGAACTACCCGTAAGTAAATCCAACTTTAATCTGAAGTCTTCATTCAATAATTCGAGGCAGGTATTCTGACTTGCTCCAACTCAATTTGCCTTCCCATTTCGTATGCATCCTTGAAACAGTGACCTATTAAATTGATTTTACAGAGCTTACAGCTGCAGATACAGTTTTGGATTTTCACCAAATTCCCTTTTAACCCACTATGTGGTACCAAAAATCGATACAAATGTACGTATAAATAAAACACTATTAAGTGTGTAAATGATAAACAGACGTGAAAATTTCTATGTATTGGATTTAAACCCAATTTATAGGGTCTTGGTGTGAATTGATTAATTGATGATTAACAAACGAATTATTTCCCATAGATTTCCCATGAAAATTTCGACAAAATCTAGCATTTCATTCAGCGAACAAAATCCAACAATCTCAAGGACACATGGATGATTCTGAATTGGAAGTTATGATTTATGAATGAAATTAATTCGTCGTGATTTTGAAACGATTTATTTTGAAATGAGATCTTTGTTCTTTTGCTTGATCAAAAGAACCAAAAATCAAGACTTCGGGATTGTTGTTAAAGCGCAAATCTCGTATTTTTTAAAGATTTTCGCTCCGAGCGCTTTATTTTGTTCACTCCTGAAATGCTGATTTTGTCGGTGATCTGCTACGCAGCTTCCTCCAAAAGTCTAACATTTCAGTTCGCTAACAAAACCCAACAATCCCAAGGCCAGAAAAAATTGTGAATTAGGATTTATGAATACACGAAATTATAAATCGCGCCTTAAAATAAGATGGCGTAAATTTTAAGGGAATGCAGCGTACTACAAATTGACTGTCTGAGCATCCGTCTTCGGAGGAAGCGAGTTTCAATTTGTAGTGCGTAATGATCCGTAAAAATTAGCAATCTTATTTCAGCGCTAGCGTTTTTGGCTCCACCTTTTTTGGTGATGCACCGCGCAGCAGCTACGAAGTAAAAAAGGTGGAAAACTCAGTTAAAATGAAAGCTTTTTTCATTTGCATAATCCATAGAAATCGGGATACTCTCCCACATTTTTTCAATAACTTTCAAGCACAAAAAAACCCAATCCTTAAGAGATTGGGTTTTATAAAAGTGGCGTCGACTTACTCTCCCACGTTCAAAAACGCAGTACCATCAGCGCAATCAGGCTTAACTTCTCTGTTCGGAATGGGAAGAGGTGGACCATGATGCAATAGACACCTAAAATCGTTGCTATAACTAGCTAGTATTTTAAGTCGTATATGACAATTGTTGGATTGAAGTAGTAATTTTGGCAACTATAAATCTACGGGTAATTAGTACTACTCGGCTTTGACATTACTGTCTTTACACCTGTAGCCTATCAACGTGGTCGTCTTCCACGGCCCTTAAAAGAAATCTCATCTTGAGGCGAGTTTCGTGCTTAGATGCTTTCAGCGCTTATCTCATCCGAACATAGCTACCCTGCGATGCAGCTGGCG
>CALPOI020000200.1 GCA_943325145.2 Candidatus Planktophila lacus
ATCACCAACCTGAACAGAAGGTAAATCTGAAGCAGATTCTTCAGTTATATCTTTAGATGCAAAGGCTGCACCAGCAATACCATCTTTACCAGTTGCAGAACCTACAATGTAAACTGGGTTTCCTGGACCTTTCGCTTTTGCAGAAATCACTTTTTTAGTATCAATTAAACCTGCAGAAAAAGCATTCACTAATGGGTTTTGATTGTAAGAACTATCAAAAAACACTTCCCCTCCAACAATTGGAATACCAAATGAATTCCCATAATCTCCAATACCTTTCACAACTCCTTTCACTAACCATTTTGTGCGATCAGAATTAATATCTCCAAAACGTAATGAATTCAACTGAGCAATCGGTCTTGCTCCCATTGTAAAAATATCTCTGTTGATACCTCCAACACCAGTCGCTGCCCCTTGATAAGGTTCTAAAGCACTCGGGTGATTGTGAGATTCAATTTTAAATACACAACCGATACCATCCCCTAAATCAACAAGACCAGCATTTTCCTCTCCTGCTTTCACAAGCATGTGAGGTCCATCTTTAGGTAATTGTTTTAACCAATAAATAGAGTTTTTGTAAGAACAGTGTTCAGACCACATTACTGAATAGACACTTGTTTCAGTAAAATTTGGGGTACGTCCCAAAATGCCTTTAATCATTTCAAACTCATCAGCTCTAAGTCCTAGCTCTATTGCTTGCTCTAACGTTGCTTCTTGTTGTAAGGTACTTTCCATAGTATTTGTAATTGAAGAACAAAAATAAGCATAAGGAAGATTAAATAAATACATTTTAGATGAAAATACTTATGAATGATTCAAAATAGTATTGAAATTATATTTGTAGAATGAAATTCGTTCAAAAAAATAATTACCTATCATTGTAACTCTAATTTTTAAGACTTGGAATTTATTCTGTTTTCGATAATACTTATACTCCTTTTAATAAGTTTTAACCAATGGAGATTTTTGAAATTTCGTCAAATTCTACCTTATAAATTGCAATTAATTTTTCTACTTAAAACAGGCGTCGTATTTTTCGGAGTCTTATTTTTTAGTAAGTATAAAGGATATGGTGAAAGCTCCGACATCTTCTCTTTTTTTAATGCAGCCATAAAAATCTCTAAAAACACACCGATTTTAGATCAAATAAAAATCATTTTCGATTTAACACCATCCAGATCAACAATTTATTTTTTAGATCATTTAACCTATTGGAAAAAGGATTTTGATTATGGTCTTCCAAATGACAATCAAACAATGATTAAATTCAGTCTATTTCTATCAATAATAGGAATGAATTTTTACTCTGTTCACGCACTTCTTTCAACCTATCTTGGTTTTTTAGGGATACTTATCATTTTCAAAACAATTTACAACTCTTCTAGGAATACTTTCCCCAACCTATTATTCATTTCTTTAACTCCTACATTATTGTTTTTTAGTTCTGGAATCTATAAAGAATGCCTACTAGTGTTTTACTTTGGGATATTATTAAGAATAATAATATCAAAAAATTGGATCATTCCACTTATTCTATTTCTGACTTTTTATTCTCTTTTCCCCATTAAACCCTATTTCTTCCTAATTATTTCACCTTCCATAATTGTGTACTTATTTACAAAAAATTATCATCCCAAAAAAACATTATTCGTTCAATGCTTTGTCTATTTAGGACTGTTTTTTTCGTTAATAATGTATTCTAAATTTCAAGAAACAAAATTTTCCAAAGACGATGTTAAATATGGAAATGTGTTTGACCCAATAAAAATGATGACTTATAAACAAGACGACTTTTTAGATGATGGATTTGAAAAAAAATCAAAAATCACGAAAACTCTTACTGTGCTGGAAACCAAAAGCACCAATATTTTCAAAGCAATACCTTATGGAATGTACTGTGGTTGGTTTCACCCTTCTATTTTAAATTGTACGCAAAAATCATTCATTCCTTTTGCAATAGAATATACAATCATAATCTTTTTGATGAGCATTCTTGTAATACAAACTTTTCAAAAAAAAATATTCTTTACTTCGGAAACGACATTAATTCTAATCATTTGTATTGTATACAGTACATTTATAGGAATTACCTCTCCAATAATTGGTAACTTAATTCGTTTTAAAACGCCTATAATGCCTTTTATTTATTACTTATTTAGTCTTATCCAATTAAAAAGAACAGTAAAATGGTAGCTACTTTTATTTTTTTTCTTTTAACTGTATATTTCATTTACGCCTCAAAGTTCTTTGAAACTTCATCAATTTCTAGACAACTCATTATTGTTGTTTACTTAATCAAACTTCTCTTTGCTGCCCTACTGTTTTACATGTACACTTATTATTACACTGATCTTTCCAAAAACGATATCTATAAGTATTATAAAGATTCTAAGGTACTTATAGATCTATTTTATCACTCACCAAAAACATTTTTAAATTTTATAAGCGGAAATCAGGTTCATTCAACAGCCTCAAAATTAATTTATTGGCAGAAAACAAATGGTTACGGTTTCTACAACGACAATAAAACTCTTATATTAATTCAAACATTTCTTGGTATTCTCACTTTTAAATCAATTGGTGTAAACTTTGTTGTATTCACTTTCATTTCATTTACAAGTATATTCGGATTGATAAAATGTTTTGAGCACTTTCAACTCATACCTTCAAAACTCACTTTCTTTATTTTGTCCTTCTTTCCAAGTGTGTTATTATGGAGCTCAGGACCTACTAAAGAATCTTTAATTCTAAGTAGTATCAATGCAATTATCTATCAATTAGTCAGATATAATTCATCAAAAAAAACAATAAATCTTTTTTTTATCTTTTTTTTCTTGATATCGTTGTTTATCTCCAAAAACTATATGTTTGGGTTGTTAGTGGTTGCAGCAAGTATCGTCTTATTATGGAAATTGTTTCCAAAGATTCCAATCTCTTTGACCGGACTTTTACATCCTGTTATTTTAATTTTTTCTATTTTTATCATTGACTTTATGCACCCAGCATTAAAGGGAATTGATTTTGAGAAAAAAACGGTCGAACAAAGGAGTATCTCAGAACAAAAAAAACTAAGTAAAGCCTACCAACTTCAAGTTTCAGGTAAATCATACAATTTATTAAACACACTCAGTTTCAAACAAAGAGACAATCTTCTTGAAAGTAAAGTAGAAAACGCCAACAGCATTATAAGAATCAAAAAAATAAATGGATCGTTCATCTACTTTTTAGCAGCATTTCCATTGGCAATTTGGAACACCCTTTTTTTTCCAAGTTGTCCGGCTGTTTTTATCGGATTTAAAGCCATCTACTATTTCGAAAATCTATTTTTATTATCCCTACTATTCTATTCAGTTTATCACTTTAATAGAAGCAGTCCAACTAGACTAAAAAAAATGGCTATCTTTCTATTTCTCTTTTCATTTTTAGTATTTACTTTTCAAGGGATGATTACACCTGTACTCGGAAATTTATTCCGATACAAAAGTGTTGTAATCCCAATTTTATGTTTTGCATTAATTCTATCATCGAACTCTAAGCTATTTTTCGATAAATCTGAAGTCTCATAATTAGAGATGTTATATTTGTAAAAATTCGTTTTTAAATGATTAACACATTCTTATATCTATTTTATTTATTTCTGATTTATATAGCGCTCAAAAAAGTTTCTTTCTTTAAAAATTCAACCCTTTCAATTTATTTTCTCATATTATTTTTTGGTTTAAAAATAGTTTCTTCTTTTTTCATGTATGCTTTATATAGTTACTATTATCAAGACAGAAGTACAGCAGATATATTCAAATATTTTGACGATGCGAATATTTTGTACAGTCAATTATTCCTCAAACATCCAATAGAATACATCAAATTAATACTAGGAATCCAGCAAGAATCTCATTTGATCTATGAATCATTACAACAGACAAATTTCTGGTACAAACCAAGAGAATTCAACATTTACAATGACAATAGGACGATCATTAGGTTAAATATGATTATCCGAATGTTTTCAAACAATTGTTACCATATACACTCTCTAATAATCACGTTTATTTCCTTTATCGGTCTAGTGAGTATCCATAAAACATTCTTGTTTTTTTTCAATAAATCTTCAAGCCTCGTTGCCTGTTCCATCTTTCTGATTCCTTCCGTGATTTTTTGGAGTTCAGCAAATTTAAAAGAAGGTTTATTGATTGGGGCGATAGGTATTTTCATCTGGATGTTTACTCAATTTCTACATTTAAAAAACACAATAAATAGAAATATAATTCTTGTAATTACGCTTATCATTAGCAGCTCTATGCTAGCTGTAATTAAGCCCTATATATTGATTGTATCTATACCTTCCATTATAGCTTGGTCAATCGTTCAAATCGCGTCTACAAAAAAAACGTTTCTCATCTTTGTAATAATACATTTACTATTTATTATCAGTGGATTGACAATACATAAAGTAATACCTTCAATAAATATAGTACAAAACATCACCTTTAAAAACAATGATTTTATTAATGTTGCCAATGACACTAAAGCAGGAAGCTCCTTTTCGATAAACAAACTTGATGGTAGTATCACAAGTATTGTGAAAAATACATTTCATGCATTCATCAATAACTTTATCAGACCCTTCCCAACGGAGTGTAATTCGATACTTGTTACGTTGACTTGTATTGAAAAC
>CALPOI020000201.1 GCA_943325145.2 Candidatus Planktophila lacus
CCATGCTAAAGTATTTAGAAAAAATCCACCAACTTTGAATGAAGCAAATGATAAGTATAAACGCCGAATTATTATAGCCAGGACTAAAAAAATAACAAAAAATGTTCCTAAAATAAAAAACGGTGTCTTCCAAAGAATTAGTATGACAATAATAGCTACAATTATCATCTTTAAAAGATCCCAAAATAAGGATGGAATCTTTTTCTTAGTTAAGTTCGAATTAGTTTCGACCGTTTGATCACCAAATGTCCATTTATCATAATTTGCACCTAGCCCAATTAGATTAAAAAGACTTCTTGGTATTTTTTGAAAAATCTTATTTTCAGTATGTGGTAAAGTAACTTTTGGAATCAATTTAGAAACCGTAAAAAAACAAACTGCTTCAAATTTGGTATATACCTCCCCGTTGATCGTTAATTGACCACCTGTTTTCATTTCTAAAAACAAGATAGACGAAATCGACTGGACAACATACTGTCCTTCAGATATATAAACTCTAGCGTTTTCAATAGGTTTCAATGGTTGATAAAAACGACCTACCTTTAATTCATTAAAATCAAATGGAGCAACTACTTCGGTATTAAGTATAGAAACAGATGTTGGCTGAATCATTTTAATCTCATAATCCCCCGTGTTTCTTGGGAATAAGGACTTGAAATGACCTCTTACCTGACCTTTTAAATAGACTATATCTGTATCAGTCATACTAACTAATTTCTTGATTGTTGACTAATTTTCACTTCTACTCTTCTATTCATCAGTCTACCCTCCGGTGTATCGTTGGAAGCTCTTGGTTCTTTCGGTCCCTTTCCGATTGCTTGAATGCGTTTACCGTCTATCCCTTTATCGATTAAATAATTTTTTACTGTATTGGCACGATCGTGAGATAATTTCATGTTTTTTTGAAGGTTACCTACATTATCAGTATGACCGATAATTTCTGCATTTGAATTCAGGTTTTCCAACAAATATTTTGCTAACCCATCTAAATCTTGTTTTGAAGCAGGTAATAGTTGGTCACTATTTGTAAAAAATTGTACATTCGGTAAAGCAACTGTTTTAATGGTTTCTATTCGATTGTTTCTTTCAATGTATTTTATTGCGTCTTTTCCTCCCTGCTTTAACTTAAAAGTATCCAATGGATTTGTATTGTTTTCAATATATTTTATAGAATCTTTTCCTTCCTGCTTCAATTTAAACGTATCCAATGGATTTGTCTCAGTTTCATCTGATTTATTCACTTTTTCGAAATCATTTTTAGAGCATCTTCTAAATAAAAAAATCAATAATAAAATTAACCCCAACCAAATTAACAGGCTTAAACATCCATTTTTCAACTTGTTTAAACATCCCTCTTTTTGTAAATTAAAGCATCCTTTATTTTGAACCTGAGCGATTGATTCAGTGTTTATAGTTAATTTTTTCTCAAATAATTCACCTTCAGTTAAATTGTTTTCATTAGCTATTTCAGGTATTTTATTAGCACGATTAAATTTTGCATAAATTTCTGCCTCAATTATTCCATGCATGACACCATCAATTTCTTGTTCGGAGGATACCTTGATATTCAACCATCTAATTTGATATAAATCTGTTTTGAATGGGATAAATGTATCTTCAACAGGGAATAGCTCTACATTTTGAATCTTATCAATATTTGAACTTAAAAAATTTAATTCAGTAGGAATTTCTAAAATAACTTGCGTATTTGTTAGCGTTTTTCGTCCTTCTAAACTTATTTCCCTGTAAATGACATCTCTTTTTTTGCTTTCTAACACAGATGTAGAAAACGACGACTTGTAATATCCTTTTACAATTTTTTCCATATTACTGAATGCTAGCCTTTAGTATCGTTTTCTTTATGGAAATGTGAGAACAAGTCAACTCCTTCAATTTTGGCTGCTTTTGCTGGTACAGGTTTTACATTAAAAGGAATATCTTCATATAAAATCACGTCTTCTTTGTCGTATCCAAACTTAGATTTTAAGTATTGTTTCCTTTTTTGTGAAGAAATAGCAAATTCATTCACTACGTGTGATTTAATTTTCACAATGTAATTTTTTGCATAATTCGATGTTGGTGCGGATAATTGTTTGATATAAAAAGGAATCATTGCTAAATAACACAAAATAAATAGAAGAACTAAAAATTTAGCTTTGCCTAATTTCAACACTTTAACACATCGAATAATTGGTAAATTAGCATTTGTTAATGTGGTTTGAAATTCTTCAATCTGTTGATTTATTTCTTGTTGTTTCGTTTTAATTAGATCAACTTTTTTGTTGTTTAAATCGTTTATCTTTTCTTCAATTTTGTCAATTTTGAATTGAAGAACACCACTATTGTTTTCAGTGGTATCTTTCATCTCATTCTTTAATGCTTGAATTTCATTTTGTTTACTATTTATATCTGCATCGATAAAGCGAGTCGTTTGTTGTATAGATGCTTGTCTTTTACCCTGGTATTTTATCAGCGTTTCTTCCTTATATTGTTCAATTTCTGTATCAATACTTGAGGAAAAAAACAACGCCGCTAATGGGAAGGCAATAGCGGTTAAGAAAAAGGTGATGATACACATTCTTAATATGTTTCCTGAGTTTGAAAACATTCTTTTCCAAGTGAATTCCTCGTGCAAAGGAATACTGATGGAAATTAAGCTAAATCTAAAAATAGAAAAGAAAACAAATGTTATTACACAACCTAGAATTGGAGCAATAAAAATACTTTCGCTCAACAAATAGAAAAAATAAGTCATTGAAATATAGGTGCACGCAATCAAAGACACAAACCATCTCGATAGAAATCGAAATTTCCCCATCTCTGATGGTGTACAATGTGTCTCAATTACATCTTGCTCTAATCCAAACAACCTAGCTGCTAACATAAATTACTCCGTATAAAAGTCTTTAGGCGACTGGTCAATTTGCGCATCTTTATCCGCAGACCATTTGGTTATCACTTTTGCTTTGAGTTCATTTTCTTTCGCTAACTGCAACTTCTTTGCTGCTATTACACTATCTACCTCTAAAAAATCAACTTTTTCTGCAACCAAAACTCCATCTTTAGATTCAACTAAATCTGGAGAAATTACGATACCATGGTGTGCTTCAAAACGACGTTTATTATTTTCTACCAAATAATCATACACTCCTTTAGACATCATCATTTTAAAGAAAATTGGCCCTGCCTCAATAGACAATAAAACCAAGAAGATTAACCACGGAACAACTCCACCAATTTCATGAGAGATATGTATACGTTCCATTAAACCATCTAAGTGATCCGCTACTTTTTTATTCATCTTATATTTTTCATCTCTACTTTTATCTAAAAGATCAATATCTGCTGTGATACGTTTCATTCTATCTCTTAGATTAGACAATTCTGTTTCTTTGGCTGCTTTTTTTTCATTCAACTCTTGCTCTTGTTTATTCAGATTCTCTTTTTGCGCCTTTGCAGCTGGACCTTCACCTGCTTTTCCAGAGCCAATTCTACCAGCAATCTCATCTTCTAATCGTTTACGACCGTTTAAAATTTCCAAACGTTGTTTTTCAAATGCGGATTCAATCTCCGTAATTTGATGTTCTACCTTCGTTAAGTCAGCTTTTTTATTCGCCATTTGTAAATTAACAATGGTATCTGTTTTAGCATTTAACTCTTGGTACTTTTCATCTTGTACACTCTGTAATTCAGCATCAATTTCTGTTTTTAAAATTCGAATTTCAAGTGGTGCTGAAATTGCAAAACCAAGAATTATCGCAATGATAATACGAGGCAAGGCCTGTAAAAACTCTTTACCAGAAATCTTATCTGTTCCATCTCCTTTACCTGTACTTGAAACAATAAAACGGTCCATATTGAAGATGATTAATCCCCAAATAATACCAAATATAAATGACAAAGCGAGTGTAGGTAAATGCGTTGGATCTGAATTTATTGCATCTGATTTGGGACTAAAAATAGTATAGAAAGCATAACCTCCAGATACCCCAGCTAATAATCCTGTGCAAAATACAATACCACCAATCCCTGCATATTTTACACGATCCGACATAGGGCTTTGCTTCAATAAATTAATATCTGCTCCCGCGCACCACCATAATCGTTGTGTCACTTTTGTGATATTTTGATGATCTGCTAAATAGTCGTTAATTTCCTGCATAATAATTTATTTGATGGTTTTTATTTCACTTTTTAAGCATTTAAAAGTAATTGATTTTACTTTTGTTTTAATTTCAAACTGAATAGGTTGAATGTTGAAATCAACCAAGTTTACTTTCATTTTTGATTTACACATGAATTTCAGATATTCTAGCTGAAATCTAAACTCGTTTGATTTAATTGGCTTAAGATTAAATTCCTTATATTGATTATTTAATTCAGCTTCTAGGGATTCAACAAGAACTAAACCAAATATACGAAACTTATACAACCTTATATTTAAATGTTTTTGACTTCGTAAAAAGTTTTCATTATGTGTTTCAATAATTTTCTCACCCTTCGTTGCAATTAATTTCCAATTTCTCCAAAACATCCAATTACTTAATGGGAGAAACATCAAACAAAAACGATAACGCGATTTGATTTCCCAAGATAAATGTATGGGCAAACCTAAAATAATGTGTTTTTGTTTAATTTGAAGCATTTTAA
>CALPOI020000202.1 GCA_943325145.2 Candidatus Planktophila lacus
TCTTTTCTATCCGAATAAGCAACAGATCCCAATTCAGTAGAAACAATGTAATTTTCTTTTCCTTGAAGCACATTTCCATCCGGAGCAGTAATTTGCATGTAAATGACTTTTCTACCTGATTTCGTTAAAGGATTACTTGCAACTGTGAAAGAAGACTTCATTTGAATACAATTTCTAGATTTTGAAGTTGGTTCAGTTGTGTTATTCAACTTCAGTCGTAAACCTGTTGATGAAACTCCAAACAACTGTAATTTAGAACCTTTTTTCACTTGTTCCGCACTTTCTTGTGCTTGTACTTTGTACTGATCTCTTTCAGTGGTTGTAGTAGTTAATTCATTAGTTTTTAAATCCAAATCAGATGATAATTTCACATTCAATGTATTAAGTGAATCAATTTGCTTCACATACCCTTTCATTATGTTTCTCAAGGTTTCATTTTCTTTTCTTAAAACAAATAATTCTTGTGCGCTCAATTTTTTATTGGAATTTAATTGATTCATCAAACCTTGAATTTTTTGTTTTTGCTGCTCGATACTTTTGTTTTGAGTAGAATCTTTTGTTTTTAAAGCATCGTAAGTATTCAACATTTGTTGGAAATCTTTACGTAAATCATTGCTCATGTTTCCAACATAACCAGACATCATATCGTTCATACCCTCCATGTCCGCCTCCAACTCCAAACGATTGTTTGAACATTCATTGATTAACTTATTTTTTTGAGTAATCTTCAAAGACATGTACCCTATAATAATCAATGCTGCGATTAACAAAATAAATAATATCCCCGTGCTTTTTTTACCAGATTCTATATTTTCTTCCATGTTGATTTTTCTTTCTTGAATTAATTGATAACAAAAATAAAAAATCTTTGATTGAAAAAGATTGTAAAACAGAATCCTTTTCAACAATAGAAAATTAAAAAGACAAAAGAGAGACTAACAACTCAACCTAAATTAAGTCTAAAATCCTTATTTTTGCTTTCAAACTTTTATGTTATGTTAAACGATATTATTGAACGTGCATTGATTGAAGACATTGGCGACGGCGATCATTCTAGCTTAGCTTGCGTTCCTGAAAACGCAATAGGCAAAGCAACACTATTCATTAAAGACGATGGGATTATTGCAGGAATTGATTTAGCGCATAAAATCTTCAAAAAATACGACCCGACATTGCAAATTGAATCATTCATTGTTGATGGAAGTCCCGTTAAAAATGGTGATATCGCTTTTCAAGTTATTGGATCATCGCGCTCAATTTTAGCAACAGAACGCTTGGTGCTAAATTTTATGCAACGAATGAGCGGAATTGCAACTCAAACAAATAAAATTGTTTCGTTATTGGAAGGTACTCCAACAAAATTATTAGACACTCGAAAAACTACACCAGGAATCAGGTACATGGAAAAATGGGCAGTTAGAATTGGTGGTGGAAACAACCATCGTTTTGCGCTCTATGACATGATCATGTTAAAAGACAACCACATTGATTATGCTGGAGGAATAGAACCTGCGATTCAACGAACGCATTCGTACCTTAAAGAAACAGGAAAGAATCTTAAAATTGAAATAGAAGTCCGTGACTTCATTGAACTAAAAAAAGTCCTAGAGTTTGGAGGGGTTGATCGTATTATGTTGGACAACTTTACACCAGCAGAATTAAAAGAAGCGCTTTTACTGATTCCAGACAAATATGAAACAGAAGCATCAGGAGGAATTACGATCGAAAACATCAGAGAATACGCTGAAACTGGAGTAGACTTTATTTCAGTGGGAGCGCTAACTCACAGCTTTAAAAGCCTAGATATGAGTTTAAAGGCCGATTTCGGAAATTAAACTACAGGGTATAAAAAAAGTAATCCTCAGAAAGGAAAAAATCTTACTGAGGATTGCTTAAATTACTTAAAAAAAGAAAAGGTTCTACCTAAGTTAGTTACTCTGACTTAATAACAGGTGTAGAATTATTTTGATTTTCGTTTTCCGTCTTCTTATCAATTACATCTTTATAACCTGATTTATTTATCGGAACATTTTTCACGTCTTTTGCATTTACATAATTTTTAGATTTGAGAATATCTTCCTTAGTTACAGGTTTCGTTTCTTTAGAAACATTAGAATTAGTTGTACTCGATGAATTTGATAAAGTTGATTTAGAACTTGAACAAGCAAATACTAAAAAGCAACAACCTAAAATCAAACTTTTATTAATCATTTGATAAAATTTTAACGTGTTTAATTTATTCCGAAAACAAAGACTCCACAAACTCTTCTCTATGAAACAATTGTAAATCGTTCATTTTTTCACCTACCCCAATGTATTTAACTGGAATTTTCATTTGATCTGAGATACCGATTACAACCCCCCCTTTAGCAGTACCGTCCAATTTTGTAATCGCCAATGCTGTAATATCAGTAGCAATGGAAAACTGTTTCGCTTGCTCAAATGCATTTTGACCTGTAGACCCATCTAAAACTAGCAATACTTCATGAGGTGCTTCAGGAATTACTTTATCCATTACACGTCTAATTTTGCTTAATTCGTTCATTAAATTCACCTTGTTATGAAGACGTCCTGCAGTATCGATAATAACAACATCTGCATTTTGTGCTTTCGCTGAAGATAACGCATCAAAAGCAACAGACGCAGGATCGGCACCCATTCCTTGTTGAACGATTGGAACTCCTACACGTTCAGACCAGATAATCAATTGATCTACTGCAGCTGCACGAAAAGTATCCGCAGCACCCAATACAACTTTCTTACCTGATTCTTTAAAATGATTGGCTAATTTTCCAATCGTTGTTGTTTTACCTACACCATTTACCCCAACAACCATAATTACATGAGGAAAACCATTCGATGGAGGCAATACATCGTTCGTAGGATTCTGTGTATTATTTTCAGCTAATAAAGATGTAATCTCTTCCTTTAATACACGATTTAATTCAGAGGTGCCCAAAACCTTATCTCTAGCTACACGTGCTTCAATACGTTCAATAATTTTCAATGTTGTTTCAACACCCACATCAGAAGTGATTAAGATCTCTTCTAAATTATCCAATACATCTTCGTCTACACGTGATTTACCAACAATAGAACGTGCAATGCGAGAGAAAAAATTTTGTTTCGTTTTTTCTAGACCTTTATCAAGGGTCTCTTTCTTTTCTTTTGAAAATAATCCGAAAAATGCCATAGCTATAAAAATAGAAAAAGCTTCCTATAATAGGAAGCTAAATCAATATTGTACAATATTTATATTAGTTTTTTGCAAACCACTCTTTCACTTTATCATTGTGAACGATTTCTTCTTTGAAGGAATAAGCACCAGATTTTGGAGATTTCACCATCTTGATTACTTTCGTATGCTCTTTACCTCCTCCTTTTTGTAAGGATGCTACTACTTTCTTAGCCATGTCTTAGTATTATTTAATTTCTTTATGAACTGTGTATCTACGTAAGATAGGATTGTATTTTTTAATCTCTAATCTTTCAGGTGTATTTTTACGGTTTTTAGTCGTAATGTAACGTGAAGTTCCAGCAGCACCAGATTGTTTATGCTCTGTACATTCTAAGATTACTTGAATTCTGTTTCCTTTTGCTTTTTTTGCCATTTTATTTTAATTTTTTATTACCACTAGGGATAAAAATAAATTACTTAAGATACCCTTTCTCACGTGCTTCCTTGATGCAAGCAGAGATACCTTTTTTATTAATTGTTCTCAATGCTGCCATTGAAATTTTCAAGGTTACATAAGAATTTTCCTCTGGTAAGAAAAACTTCTTTGTAAACAAATTTGGGTAAAACTTACGTTTTGTTTTTCTATTAGAGTGAGAAACATTGTTCCCAACCATTACTGACTTACCCGTTAATTGACAAACTCGTGACATCTTTATATAATTTTAACTAAATCTTAAAAAGTGAGTGCAAAGAAAGTAATAATTTCTTAAACTCACAAACTAATTTATTCTTTTAACTTTAATTTGTTGAAAAGCTCGCATCTTAGCATATTCAACACTGCAAATATAGTCATTTGTATGTTACGTTCTCTATTTCCTCCTAAATTTATTTTTTTGGTAGCTGTGCCTGATGGAGTTGCAAGCGCCATCCATACAGTTCCAACTGGTTTTTCAATTGTTCCGCCATCAGGACCGGCAATTCCTGAAATGGAAATACAATAATCTACAGCTAATTTTTTCTTTCCACCATTTGCCATCGCAATCACTGTTTGTTCACTCACTGCACCAAATTCATTCAAAATTTCACTTTCCACATTCGCTATGCGCTCTTTCAGATCATAAGAATATGTAATTAAACCGCCTTGAAAATAGCTGCTAGCCCCTACTGAACTGATCAATGCATTGGCAACACCTCCACCCGTACAACTTTCAACTGTACCAACAGTAGCTCCTAATTCTAACAACTGGTCTCCAACCACTTTGGACAGCGTATCCTTATCGTAACCAAAACAAAACTCAGGGAACTTTTCTTCAATTTCACTTAAGTACGTATTGACTAAATTAAATTGCTCTTCTTTGAAAGCTGTTAATCTCAATTTCACCATTCCAGGAGATGGCAAATACGCCAAACCAAAACCTTCAGAACGCACTTTATCTTCCCATTCCTTGATTAATTCTGCTAAAAA
>CALPOI020000203.1 GCA_943325145.2 Candidatus Planktophila lacus
AAGCAGAAGCTCCAGAACAAACGGATGGACTATTTACAGTTACAGTTGGTCCAGCAGTTACAGTAATATTAATTGTTGTATCTGCTTTACAACCAAAATCATCCGTAACAGAATAAACATATGAGTTTGCTCCAATCGTTGTAGGCTTAGCACAAATTTTGTTAACTACATTTGAAGTAATGGTTGCAGGACCAGTCCAAGCTTCTGTAACTCTCTTAGGCGCAATCGTTGCATTGGCAGGTAATAAAGACGGATTAAAATTTAAAGCCCAAGAAAAAAGAAATCCATTATCTTTCGCTGAAGCATCTTCAATTCTTAAAGTCCATGCTCCATTAATATCAGCACCAATTAATGCTGAAAATAAGTCAACAGGTTTATAAGTACCTGCAGGAATTTGATCACAATCGAAAGGAGTATTACTCGCTTTAGACTTTAATAATACAGTAGCTGTACTATTGAAACAATAATCTAATCCCTTACCCGCTCCTCCAGGATCTGAGGTCGTTTCAGTAACCCCTGATAGTTTTCCAGGACAACCAACACCATTTGAGGAAGAAGAGCTTTCTAAAACAGGAAAGCCCAAAAAAGCATTTTCACCTCCACGATTGTGAAGCTTAACAATTTTTCCATCTGGAGAAATTAATGTAATTATTAAGTCATCAATGGCTGAATGTTCCATATTTAAACAGAGACTTGCAAGATCGCTAGCAGAAGTAATTTTCTTACCTAAATCATACCCTGAAACCTGTACCTTTGTTTCATAAATTTTACCAGCACCATCAGGCAATGTTACAGTTCCTGTAGGTGGAACTTCAATTTTATCCACAAAAACTGGATAAGTAACTGCGCCTAATAAACAAACCTCTTTGCCTAAACAAGCAGTTTGATTTGCTGTAGTACCTTTAAATATTGCTGAATTAGGCACTAAAATTTCAAGTTGTATATCATTAGTACTAACACAACCATCTGAATTTGTTACTATTAACTTAGGTAAATACCTTCCTGCTTTGGTATAGGTATACGAAACATTTGCTCCTACTACTTTAGCTCCACCATCGTCCAAATCCCATTCATATTTTGAAATAGAAGCTGCATTACTCACAGAAGAAGATCCGTTAAAATCTACCTTTGTGCCTTTACAAATTTTCACGGTATTAGCAGCCGCTAAAGGAGTTGTAACTGCCTTTGCAACTGGAAGTGTACACGGAGTAAAGCATGAAATTTGTGCTACCCAACCTTTATCTTCGGCATCACCAAATCCAGAATCAGAAGTAAATTTAAATGTCAAACAACCTGACGCATTTGCCGTCGATGCTTTGATTTCAATGCCTGAACCAATAATCTGAGAAGGTGAAACACCCTGAGCAGTAATTATTGCAGCTCCTGAAGCAGAGTTACCATCATAAATTTTAAGAATGTCATTTGTTTTGGTTCTAAACTCAGAAAAAGCAACTTTCACTTTTTTTCCAGGACTATCAGGGCAAACTGTATATGTAAAATTTTCACCTTCGTTATAATTTGTTCCATTACCTTGTGAATCTGTAAACTCACAATCACACGTAGTAATACTCGCTGTTTTCATTTTACAACCACCACAACCACCACCACTTAAACCATAGGTCTGAAATGTTAATGTAAATGCACCTTGATCGGCAGAGGTAACACCACCTACAAATACATAGACATAATCTCCAGGAACATAGGAACCTGAAGAATAGGAATACTTACAATCATTAAAAGTTCTTATAGAACTTAATTCTTGATTAGCTGTTGAAGCAATTGCATTTGTATTCGTAAAGTAATTTCCAGTAGGCTGCATACCATCTGTCAGCATAGTCTGATCACCACATGCATGTTTAGAATACTGATTGATCGTAAATTTTTTTCCACTGGTTGTTGTAAGTACAACTTTACCTGAGTAATATCCTGCCGGAAGTTTGAATTTAAACCAAACATCAGAAACATGATATACTCGATCGTCATACCGCTGGCTTGTTGGATCAGAGGTATAATAAACGGAATTTGTTGCTCCAACATTCGTTCCAGTAATTGACTTAGGAGATCCGACAGTCAAAAGACCGACATCAATGGCATTACAAGGATCGTCATTGGAAGGTGGTGGTGGTGGTGTGAAAGCATTTAAATTCGTGATAAAAACGAAAATTGCCAATAAAAAAGTAGTGAACTTTAAATTCATAATCAAAATATTTCAACCTTAAGACGTACAACAAGGTAGATAAGTTGCCAAATTTAGAAAATTAAATCTTGAAATCTTAAATAAAATACAATTCGCCATTTCTCACAACCGAATGAGGGATGGTATTTTCAACATACAAACTACCGGTACCCAAACCCTGAGGAAGTGAATTTTCAAAAGTTGACGCAAACTGAGCAATGAGATTTAGCCCAACATTCGATTCTAGCGCAGAGGTCATCCACCATGGAATGGCTAATTTACTTGCTACCTCAATCCATTCTTTAGAACCACAGATCCCCCCATGAAGGCTCGGTTTTAAAATAATGTACTGGGGTTGAATTTCTTTCAATAAATTGAACTTATTCTCTTTTCCAACAACACCAATTAATTCTTCATCCAAAGCAATAGGTAAAGGAGTGTTTTTGCACAAAACAGCCATGTGATTGATCTGACCTTGTTTGATTGGTTGTTCAATCGAATGCAGGTCCAACTTTGACAATTGATCTAGTTTATAAAGTGCATCCACAACAGAAAAAGCACCATTTGCATCTACCCTTAATTCAATTTCTGAAGCTGAAAATCGATTTCTAATACCTCTTAAAATGTTTAATTCTTCTTGAAAATCAATTGCTCCAATTTTTAACTTTAAACATCGATAACCCTCTATCAATTTGTCTTCAATTTGTTGGGCCATAAACTCAGGGGAACCCATCCAAATTAAGCCATTGATTGGTATCCCAACTTCTTTACGTGT
Source organism: Candidatus Planktophila lacus (assembly GCA_943325145.2). Taxonomy (GTDB): domain Bacteria; phylum Bacteroidota; class Bacteroidia; order Flavobacteriales_D; family Crocinitomicaceae; genus CANHVK01. Next base: position 2,952 of record CALPOI020000203.1, read on the forward strand.
AAATGCTGTATCAAAAAAAAGTTCCTTTTCGTCTGTTTGAATACTGAGTAACGCCTGTTCTACACCAAATAAAATAGATGGAAAATGAACTAATTCATCTAAGTGAGCAAGGTAAAAATTAATGTTATTACAAACATCGTTTACTTTCTCTTCATAAGACTTAAAATCAATAAAATCAGGAGATAATCCAGGGATAATACTGCATTCACCGACACCAATTTTGGTGTAATCATTGTTTTTTAAATAAATAAACCATGCATGTTTTTCAGTCAATATTCCCCGACTGGTACCACTTGGTTGTTTGAATTTAAATACTTTCTTTTCAAAATAAGCTGTATACATCTATTGAAATTAAAATGAAATAATTAATTAGCCAGCAATCGTTATACTATTTAGAGAATTCATTGTAAGGATGTACAACTTGAAATTTATCTCTTTTCCATAAATAATCCTTCTTCAATAACTCTATAAAATAAGTGCCAGAAGATAAATGAGCAATGTTTAACTCTATCAAGTTCTGACCGCTATTCGAGTTAAATTGATGATTTTGTATAATTTGTCCCAATGTATTCCGGACAACAACTTTAAATTCAGAATTTTCAGAACTCTCAAATTCAATCGAAATTTGTTCATTTTCTGTAGGATTAGGATATATTTTAAACATATCCTCTTTTGAAAATAAATAATTTACAGATTTAATGTCTGAATAATTCGCTACTTTGTTCAAATCTACTTCTTTCAATCGGTAATACGAAATCCCATTCAAAGGTTGTTCGTCGAACAAACGATACGATTGTTTACTAATTGAATTGCCCACTACAGAATTTCGCGCTACTTCAGAAAATACGCTACCATCCGAAGAACGCTCAACCACAAAATAATCTGCATTTTTTTCAGATGCTGTTGCCCAATCAAGTTGAACTTGATGATTTTTAAGTAAGGCATTAAAATACAATAGTTTAATTGGCAACTCTTGAGGAGAGCTGATGTCAAAAGGTGAAAAACTAGCGATTCCTTGACGTGTGATACTCCAAGGATTTTGACCACTGGCACCATTTACACCATCAATATCCCAAGTACCTGTTTCATAATGACCGATAGCACAAAGTGAACGATTGAATGAAGGTAATTCTTCTTTAGAATTCCATTGCATCGTGAGTGTAACATTCGAACCACCTTTAATTGCTTCGTCAACCAACCAAATGCGATCGACTTTATGAGTCACTGAAGTATCTCCTGAATTTCCGTTTCTGTAATGATTGTCTAATACCCGCACACTAAAATTATCTTTCACACCTGAATTTTCTATCCAACACGGAGTAAATGAATTCGAAAATGCACCCATCGGAAAAACTTTTTTTCCATTCAACGAGTGCTCCCCAATCCCCTCTTGAATTAACACCCCTGCATCATTTGAAATGATATAACTTTGATGTCCATACGAAGAAATAGCACCTAATTCCCCAATGATTAAATTGTGTTGACCCAAAAGCAAATTCCCATTCTCAAGTCGCAAGTCATTATTGATTTTAATTTCTCCAATTGCCTCTATACCCTTAGGATTGTCTACAATCAAATTACTATAAATTAATGACGGAACATCTTGTGATTGACTTCCATTGAAAACAATCGTACTTCCTCCATACAATCTTCCTAATTTTGGAAGAGAAATCGTTTGTA
>CALPOI020000204.1 GCA_943325145.2 Candidatus Planktophila lacus
ACTTATAATGCTCAGAAGGACGAATACCAACAAATTCGTCTGTCGAAAACATAAATGGACGAATGTATAAAGAATAACCAGGTTTATTTGGAATCCATTCTCTATCTAATTCCACCAATTTACGAACACATTCAACAAATAAATTTTCAGGTATAATTGGCATCGACATTCGTTCACACGATTCTTGAAAACGTTTTGCATTCATATCAGGTCGGAAAATCAACACATCACCAGCTTCCGATTTATTCGCTTTCATCCCTTCAAAAATTGCTTGACCATAATGCAAAGCTGAAGTAGCAGGATGAATTGAAATTGGCCCAAATGGAACAATTTCAGGTGATTGCCATTCTCCGTCTTTATAATCCATAATCAACATATGATCAGAGAAAACTTTACCGAATGGTAAATTATCCCAATCAACTTGAGAAATACGAGATTCGCTTACTGAAGAAACTTGAATATTTATGGATTGTTCGATCATGATTGCCTGAATAAAGGATGTTATAATGCGAATATATACAAATAAATTGAAAAAATTAATGAATCAACATGGTTGGGCTCAATTTTACTTTACCTTATCCAAAAAATTTCAACTAAAACAATAACTACCAATGACTTACTTTAAAATTGTGTATTTTTTTCTTACCTCTTTGATGGAAAAAGCATTGAAATGCCACCATTCTGTTGCAATATTCATAAATTTTTGGCTCTTCATTACCTTTCTTAATAACTCTCTATTTGCAACATGCTCAGGAGTCAATTGCTTTGTTTTTAAAAACTCAGTTTCATAACGAGGATAAGCAATTTTTCTAATATCATCGTAACCAGCCCCCATATCTAGCGGCACGCCTTTCGCATCACAAATCGTTAAATCTACTGCTGCTGCGTAATTATGCACACTCCCACTGGCAGGATTTGAAACAAATTTTGTTCTTTCTTTTACAGGAATTGTATCCAACGCATCCCACATTGCCTGCTGAACACTCAAAGGTCGTGCACCATCATAAACAAGTAAACTATAATTAGAATGTAGTGATTTTAAATACTTTTGTGCAAGTGATAATCGTTGAGCAACATCTTTTTGTAAATACAACTTATTGATGTCGAAATACAACTTTTTTTTCATGAAATTATCTGAAGATGCGTACTTTAAATCTACTTTAATAGTTGGGTCTATGGATTGGATATCTACTAGCTTATCAAAACCCTCACGTATATGAACCAGCGATTCTTTCTGTGCCTTTTTTTTCTTTGATTTCTTTTGAGCAAATACATTTGAAATCGAAAAAAACAAAATAAGTATTGTAAAAAATTTATACATATAAGTTAAAATTAATAAGTTTGATTCAAATTTAGTTTTAATTTTTTGTACGACTTGAATTATTTAAAAAATATACTTAAATTTGCATCGTTCAATAGTGAACTACATAATAATCATTAAAAAAATATTTGCATGTATTTAGCACCAGAAAAAAAAGCAGAGATTTTTGCAAAATATGCAGGATCTGAAACGAACACAGGGTCTGCTGAAGGACAAATTGCATTGTTCTCTTACAGAATCTCTCATTTAACTGAGCATTTAAAGAAAAACAAAAAAGATTACGGTACACAACGTTCTCTTCAATTGTTAGTTGGTAAGAGAAGAAGTCTTCTTGATTACCTTAAAAATAAAGAAATCAGTCGTTACCGTGCGATTGTTAAAGAACTTGGATTACGTCGTTAATAACACGTTATACAAATTAAAAAAGGGGCAATTGATTTAATCGATTGCCTTTTTTGTTAAAAATAGTAAATAAGTAAATATATGAATATAGTAAAAAAGTCCATCACTACAGGAGGCAAAGAAATTTCCATTGAAACAGGGAAATTAGCAAAGCAAGCCGACGGTGCAGTAGTGTTACGAATGGGCGACACAATGATCCTTGCAACAGTAGTTGCGGCAAAAGACGCAAAAGACGGTGTTGATTTCTTACCGTTAACTGTAGATTACAAAGAAAAATTTGCAGCAGATGGAAGAATTCCTGGTGGTTTTTTTAGAAGAGAAGCAAGACCTTCAGAAAGAGAAATATTAGTAATGCGAATCGTTGATAGAGCATTACGTCCTTTATTCCCAGACGACTATCATGCTGAGGTACAATTAATGATGCAATTGATTGCTTACGATGGTGTAAACAGTCCTGATGCATTGGTAGGTTTTGCTGCCTCTGCAGCTTTAGCAGTTTCAGACATTCCTTTCAACGGACCAATGTCTGAAGTTAGAGTTGGAAGAATTGATGGACAATTCATCATCAATCCTACATTAGATGAAATGTCAAAATCTGACATCGATTGTATCATCGCTGGTACAAAAGAAAACATCGTAATGGTTGAAGGTGAAATGAAAGAAATTTCAGAAGCTGACATGGTGGAAATCATCAAAATAGCGCACGAGTCAATCATTGCACAATGTGATTTTCAATTAGAATTAGCTGCATTAGTTCCTAAAGCTGCTGAAAAAAGAACCTATTCACACGAAGAGCATAACGAAGAATTCAGAGCGCGTGTTGCTGCATCTACATTTGAAAAATGCAAAGAAGTTGCACGAATGGGATTGGCATCTAAAGAGAAAAGATCTGAACTATTTGGTGCAATCAAAGAAGAATTTGTTGCAACTTTAACTGAAGATGAAGTTGCTGAGTTCGGAAAATTCACTTCTGTTTACTTCAAAGAATCGATGAAAAAAGCGGTTCGTGATGTAATGTTAAATGAAGGTAAACGTTTGGATGGTCGTAAATTTGAAGAAATCAGACCAATTTGGGCTGAAGTAGATTATTTACCACGTGTACACGGATCTGCGGTGTTTACTCGAGGAGAAACACAATCTTTAACTACACTGACCCTTGGTGGTAAAATGGACGAACAAATGATTGACGATGTTACTTTTAAAGGTACAGAGCCATTCATGTTACATTACAACTTCCCTCCTTTCTCTACTGGTGAAGCAAAACCAGTAAGAGGTACATCTCGTAGAGAAATTGGACATGGAAATTTGGCGTTAAGAGCATTAAAACCAGTTTTACCAGAAGACAATCCTTACACAATTCGTTTGGTTTCTGAAATTTTAGAATCCAATGGATCTTCTTCAATGGCAACTGTTTGTGCAGGTACTTTAGCACTTATGGACGGAGGTGTTCAAATCAAAGCACCGGTATCTGGAATTGCGATGGGATTAGTAGCTGACGGTGGTAAATTTGCAGTATTGTCTGATATTTTAGGAGATGAAGATCACTTAGGAGATATGGACTTCAAAGTTACTGGTACTGCAGCTGGAATCACTGCTTGTCAGATGGACATTAAAGTTGATGGTTTACCATACGAAGTATTGATTCAAGCATTAAATCAAGCAAGAGAAGGAAGACTTCATATTTTAACTAAAATAGTTGAGACGATTGCTGCTCCAAACCCAGCTTTAAAACCACATACTCCAAGAATCGAAGCATTTAATGTGCCAAATGATACAATTGGAGCAATTATAGGGCCTGGAGGAAAAATCATTCAGCAATTACAAAAAGACACAAAAACGACTATTACAATTGAAGAGCTTGCATCTACAGAAGGTCGTGTTCAAATCATGTCAAACAATGCTGATGACATGGCTGAAGCAGTTCGAAGAATTAAACTTATTGCATTCCCTCCACAAGTAATTGAAGGAGAAGAATACGAAGGAAAAGTAAAAGGAATCAAAGAATTTGGTTGTTTTGTTGAAATACTTCCTGGTACTGATGGTTTAATCCATATTTCTGAATTTTCTTGGGAAAAAACAGCGAAAATGGAAGACGTTTGTAAAGAAGGAGATGTTTTACGTTTCAAAGTTGTTGGTAAAGATCCAAAAACTAAAAAATGGAAACTTTCAAGAAAAATATTACTTCCAAAACCAGAGAAAAAAGAAACAACAGAAGCTACTGCTGAAAACAATTAATTCTGTATTGATTTTTTGAATCATCTAAAACCTAAGGGGCTGTCAATAATGACAGCCCTTTTTTTATTAAAATATTCGAAAATCAACTAAAAATATAGACAATTTAATGTACATTTGACAAATCATTTCTCTGTTATGACGTCTATAGAATTACTTGAAACATCTTCTGAAATCACACTTAAAAACATTCATGAGGTAGAAAAGAAAATAAGTGTATTATCAGACAAACAATTGAAATGGAGACCCAACGAACAAACTTGGTCTATCAATGAAATTTTTTCTCATTTAAATGAATATGTAAAATACTATCATCAAGTATTTGCAACAAAAATTTCAACTACCAAATTCACAGAACCAAAATCACAATACATCTCCTCTCCTCTTGGAAAATCTGCTTGGAAATCCATGCAATTAGGTGTCGCAAAAAATATAAAAAGAAAATTTAATGCACCGAGAAATTACAATCCTAGTGTAAATAAATCATTACTCAACGATGATTCTGTGCCATTTTTCATTCAATCACAAAAAGAATTAATGGACATCATAGATAAGGCAAAGTTTGTAAATATTCAGCGCGTAAAGGTTCCGATTTCAATTTCGAAATTTATTCGACTTAGATTGGGTGATGCATTGCTTTTCGTTATTTATCACAATGAAA
>CALPOI020000205.1 GCA_943325145.2 Candidatus Planktophila lacus
AACACAGGTATGCAAATGACCATTCCTTTTTGAGGTTTATTCCAGCCTTTCCGAATCAATCTTCGAATTACCTCTACACCATTCATTTCATCGCCATGCATCCCAGCCATTAACAATAAAACTTCACCATCCTCATTACCTCGACTTACGATTACGGGAACTTGAATCGGTGTACTTGTATGCAGTTTTGCTACATCTAGATTGAGTTCATAAGTACCTCCTGGTTGAATATCAGTGCCTAATATATATAGTTTTCGAGCCATATTTACTTCGAAACATTTTTTTCAATAAATTGAATAATTTTTCCTGCAATGTCTGTTTTAGTTGTTTTTTCAATTCCTTCTAATCCTGGTGACGAATTCACTTCTAAGACTAACGGTCCCCTGCTAGACTGTAACATGTCGACACCTGCAACTCCCAAGCCCACTGCTTTCGCTGCACGAATTGCAACATCTCTTTCTTCATCAGTCAACTCAATAATGCGAGAAGAACCTCCGCGATGTAAATTAGACCTAAACTCTCCCTCTTTTCCTTGACGCTTCATAGCTCCAACCACCTCACCGTCTACAACAAAAGCGCGAATATCAGCACCTTTAGCTTCTTTAATGAATTCCTGGACAATCACCCTTGCTTTCAATCCATTGAATGCTTCCAGTACAGACTGAGCAGCATTTTGATTCTCTGCCAAGACCACCCCTAACCCTTGCGTTCCTTCCAATAATTTTAGCACTACAGGTACACCTCCAGCAGAATCCACAACATGTTCAACATTTCGCGAATAATTTGTAAAAACCGTTTTGGGTAATCCAACCCCTTCTTTAGACAATACCTGCAAACATCTTAATTTGTCTCTTGAATGAACGATTCCTCTGGAAGTTACCACTGAAAAAACATTCATCATTTCAAATTGACGAACCACAGCAGTACCATAAAAAGTAACTGATGCTCCAATCCTTGGAATTACTGCATCAAAACCTTCTAAATAATGATTTAAATAAAATAAAGATGGTCCTTTTTGTTCTATTTCAATATTGCATTTTAAATGATCAATAACATGAGCTTCATGGCCTCTTTGTTCTGCTGCTTCCACTAATCTACGAGTGGAATATAAATTGGAGTTTCTAGATAAAATGGCAATTTTCATAATGCTAAGTTTTTATAACTATTTATTGTTTTTCTGACCTTATAATTTAGATGCCCTAAAGGAAAGATTTATTTTTGTTGTGTCGATTAAAAAATTATTATTTATTAATTTTCTACCTAATAAAATTGGATTTTTCAAACCATTCCGTTTGGTTAATGAAAAATCCGTTTGGTATTCCACTCCAAATAAAATGATGCTTAACTGCACAAAATAACGTTCTTGTTCATCTCCAGTTGAACTTTTGACTTTCTTTTTTTTATACGATTGAAAAAAGTATTTCTCTCCAGAATATTTTATCGAGTTTTTATCAAAAAAAATAACAGCTAACACCAATTGATCATTCACCAACTCTTCTTGAACATAATCGCAATGTATTGAACAAGAATAGGCACCACTATCTATTTTAACAGGGACATTCCTGACACCTAATGAAGGAAGTTCAGCACGATCCTTTCTACCAATTACTATCATAGTATTCAAATTTCATGTTTAATTACTAAAAATTTCATCGAACATCAATTTACATGAATCGTTATTATCTGCAGCAGACTTCATCAATTGAAATCCTTTTTTTTCTTTACCTTCAAAAAATAAAGATTGACCGTAATAAAATTTATAAAAATGATTATTTGACTCTTGATAATACATTTCTTTGAAAATTTTAGTAGCTAATTTATATTTTTCTGCATCAAAATAAATGGACCCCAATTGCTCTTTATTGGAATTGTTGTTTTTCAAACGAAAAGCATGTACCGCATATTTCTCTGCTTTCTGCAAATCAAAATAACCTTCTCCATACTCACCTGAATAAATCAAACTAAATAATTTAGCCACCTCTTCTGATTCTGGATGTTTTTTTTCAGCATTCACCAATGTTTCGATTGCATTTGAAGCCTGGTGATTGAACAATTCAAATTCAGCTTTTGTAATAAAATAAATAAACGAATTTTTATCGGCAATGTTAACCGCTTTTTCACAATAGATTTTCGCAGAGTCAATTTGACCCAATTGTGAATATGACTTAGAAATATTTCTGAACAAGACAGCTTTTGAATCATCAGAAAAACTGGATGCATCGATTGAAACAAAATATTGCAATGCTTTATCAAAAGCTTTCATTTCTAAAATCCGTTCTCCTTTATTAATTTTTTGTAACTCATCCACATCGTTCGTATGCGAACAATGAACAAGAGACAAGATGAAAAAAGAATAAATAAAAGCTTCAAATAATTTCATTATAATTGAGATTTAACACCTAAATATACTATTAGATTTTATTAATGCAATCAAAATAGTTTGCTAAATTTAACGAGACATCTTTTTTTTTGAAAAAAGCTATTTTAAATTAAAATTTTATTCGTAATATTGCATTCCGAATTTTAGGGTTTTAGACAACAAGAAATTATAGAAACATGGATATCATTAAACAACTTGAAAAAGAATTAGTAGAAGTTAAAAACTTTCCGAATTTCAAAAGCGGTGATACAGTAACCGTATCTTACAAAATTAAAGAAGGAAACAAAGAACGTATTCAGCATTTTCAAGGTGTTGTTCTACAACGTAGAGGTTCTGGCGCTACTGAAACATTTACTGTACGTAAAATGTCGGGTAACGTTGGTGTTGAGCGTATTTTCCCTATTGCTTCTCCATTTGTAGATCAAATTGTAGTTAACAAAAAAGGAGCTGTTAGAAGAGCTCGTATTTTTTACTTCAGAGAAAGAACTGGAAAAGCAGCTCGTATCAAAGAAAAAAGATCTTTTTCTCACCAAAAATAAGATTACTGTCAAATTTATGAAAAGGTGTTTCAAATTGAAACACTTTTTTTTATGCATCAACTTTTCAATAGCTCACATCGCTGCAAAAGCATCTTCAATATGAATTATCTCTGCAGACAAGTCCTTAGAAACAACAATTGAAACAATATCAAACTGAACATTATACTCCTCGTTTAATGTTTGTAAATAGGCATTTGTCACTTTGATAATTTGCTTTTGTTTTTGTCGTGTTACTGCCTTCCAAGGTTCTAATAGTTCAAACTCTGATTTAGTCTTTACTTCTGTGACAATAATTTTATTTTTATAAAAAGACACGATATCCACTTCATTCTTTCCGAATCTGAAATTAAAATCTAAATGTTGGTACTCTTTTTTCTCTAAATATTCTCGGGCTAATCTTTCCCCGAAAACTCCTAACTCATTGTGATTCATGCAGAATTTCTTAAATTAGTATTTAAGTTAAGAATTTTCTTCCTAAACAATAAAGAGAAATTCAATTTATTAACTAGAATAATTCGAATTCAATTAATCATATACCACTAATTTTCCAAACGGTTTTTAGCTTCAATCCATTTCGACATATATTTCAAACTTTGAGTTGCCTCATCAGAAAGGAGCATTCCAATAAAATTACTTTGTCGATGTTTCTTCATGTTCGATTGTACGTTCACTAAATGATCAAGCCAAGATGTATTTTTTAAAACAAAATACTTTTGGAGTAAATTATACCCTTTAAACCTAGCATTATTCCAGTTTTCTTCTTTCGAATATAATTCAACGGTAGCTTTTATCAAACCTTCAATAGAATCTTCAATTGCTCCACCCCAATCGGAAGCAGAAGAGCACATCGATTCAGCTCCAATTGAAGTCGTAACGCTTGGAACACCATAATACATTGCATCAATTAATTTCCCTTTTACACCTGCTCCAAAGCGCAACGGAGCAATTAAGATCTTTGCAGAAGAGAACACTTGACCTAAAGTATCAGCCCTACCACATACATAAAACCCTTCTTTGGGTTGGTGCAACTGTAATATCTTAGGTCCGCAGTAAGCTCCCCAAATGTGTAATTCAACATCTTTTAATTGTTTTCTTAGAAATGGCCATACATTTTTTTTCAAATGTATGACAGCATCATAATTTGGATCATGTAAAAAATTACCAATAAAAACTATGTTTTTACGATCATGAAATCCTTTGGTATGTTCTTTTTGTAAATCCCATTTCGATACATCCGACCACATAGGTAATAAATACAATAATTTTGAGGAAATATTAAACTCTTCTTGAAGTAACCTCATTTCAACAGAAGAAATAATTAAAGAAACATCACATCTTAAAATACTTGCGATTTCTCTTTTTGCACCTGATGAAACATAATCATCAAAATTAATTTCACGCTGTTCTTTAACTGCAAGCTGTCTAGATTTCCGTAAAAAATGTAAGTCTTCTGTATCCAATACTTTTAAAGCAGAAGGACAAACCTCTAGCACCCTCCATCCATATTGTTCTTCTGTCATAAACCGATCAAAAACAACAATGAATGGATCTATAACTGCTAGTTGTTGATTAAATGAAGCATCATTTAAATGAATTTGTTCAGTGAATACACCTAGTGAATTTAGATCAGTAGAATATTCAGATTTTTGAGCGACACAAAAAAAATGCACCTCATAATTTTCTTCAAT
>CALPOI020000206.1 GCA_943325145.2 Candidatus Planktophila lacus
ATGATCCATCCAACCAAATAGAGTATCTTTTTTATATGGATACAACATCAGTTTTACCAATTCCATATCTCGCTTAAGTAATTCTTTAAATGGAAAATCCGGATATTCTTTCTTAAACTGTTTAACACGATCATCTGAATATTCAACCATGTACGATTGATAAATACGTTCCCAAGCTAATTTAACATTATGGTAAGATGGGAATCGCTTAATAAAAGATAAATATTCAGGAATTGTATGATTCATTGTTTCCAAATCAAAAACTCTATCTTGAGCATCATTGACATGAGGACTTGAAGGATTATTTATGACAAAATTAACAAAATCTAATGTTGTACCTTGAACAGTCTTTTCTGTATAAAATGCTAATTCTCGTTTTTCAATCAACTGATTTTTATAAATGATTGATGGATAAAGTAGTAAAATCGAGTCATAATAACCACTTAAATTTTTGGAAATTGCATCATAAAAAATTATTGAATCACGTTTCAATATTGCTACATTTCTATCCTCTACTGAAGGATTTAAATGAATAAATTGATCGTAGGCTTCTAATTTACCAGATGATTTAACTTGGTCAAAAAGCCCTTTCAAAATGTGACTTTTCAATTCAGTAATTGACTCTATACTCAAACCAACATCATAAAAATGAACAACTTGTTTTTCAGTTAATCTTGAATAACTTGCTTCAGCCTTGACAATATACCTATATGCAGAATCGTAATTATGATAAGGATTATTTTTTTTAAAATAAATTAATGCCAATCCATAGGAAGCAGGAGATTCAAGATGAGTTAATTCTTTCTCAAATAATTTTTTTGCTTGAAAATAATCTAGTTGTTCTAAACAATGAAATGCTTTTTCAATTTTACCGGCTGATAATTGAAAATTAAAAAAAATAAAAGTTAATGTAATTAGAATAATTCTTAACATCTCAACTAATTCAATGAATACAATTATACAAAAAAAAAGCCCTCAGAAGAGGGCTTAAAAAAAATATTTTAATTTTTATTTTTTATGTCTTCCGTATCTAGAATTAAATTTATCAATTCTACCAGCAGTATCAACAAATTTAACAACACCTGTGAAAAATGGATGAGATGTATGAGAAATATCTAATTTCACAAGTGGATAATCATTACCATCTGTCCAAGTAATGTTTTCTTTTGATGCAGCAGAAGAATGGCACAAAAAAGTATATTCATTCGTCATATCTTTAAATACAACTAATCTGTAGTCTTCTGGATGGATGTCTTTTTTCATATGTTCAGGTTATTTATTCTTAAATTAAAGTGCAAATATAAATTATTTTTTTGATAAATTACACTAATATTTATTTCGTTTTAATTTTTTTATCTAAATCAATTAATAAAGGAGTTGCAATACATATCGAAGAATAAGTTCCAACAAAAACCCCTATCATCAAGGCGAAAATAAAACCTTGTATAGCAGCACCTCCAAAGATAAAGATTACGACCAATACCAAAAATGTAGTCAATGAAGTATTTATAGTTCTAGATAAAGTAGAATTTAAAGAATTATTAATTTGAGCTTTATGATCATTTTCATGTTTATGAAAAGTAATGTTTTCACGAATCCTATCATATACAATTACTGTATCATTAATGGAATAACCAATCACAGTAAGAATTGCTGCAATAAACGATTGGTCAACATCCATTGTAAAAGGAAGCATACCATGGAATATAGAGAATACTGATAATACAAATAATACATCGTGAGCTAATGCTAAAATTGCACTTGTAGAATATTCCCATTTACCAAATCTAAACCATATGTATCCAAACATAATAATTAACGATAAGAAAATTGTAATAGCGGAGGAGGTAATTAATTCTTTAGATACTGATGCAGATACACTTCTTGCTTCTAGCACCTTATGACTTCCTAATTTACTCTTACAATTATTTAGACCTTCTTTTAATTTTTCGTTTACATCGTTATTAGCATTCTCTTTAGATAATTTATAGTTTGTTGTTATATCAACATTATAGCTATTTGCTTTCGTCTTAATTTCTATTGAAGCTGGTTTCCCATTTTCAACAAAAACCTTACCTAAGTTTGCACGAATCAACTCTATATCTGCTGGTTTATCAAATTTAACAGCAAATGTACGACCTCCAGAAAATTCAACACTTGGATTTAAACCTTTTGTAAGTAATGAAATTAAACCAATAGCAATACAAATACCAGAAACAGTGTAATATATTTTTCTATTTCCAACAAAATTTATATTAATATTTTTAAACCAACCTTTCGAAAAAGAAGTTTCAAAAGACAAATCTTTTCCTTTTTCCATTTGTCTTAAAACAATTAATCGAGTAATTACAACTGCTGCAAAAACAGAAGTGAAAATACCAATAATCAAGGTAGTAGCGAAAGACTCGATTGGTCCAGAACCAAATACTTTCAACACTACTGCTGTAAGTAAAGTAGTTACGTTCGCATCAATAATTGATGACAAAGCTTTAGAGAAACCTGCCTCAACTGAACCTTTAAGATCAACACCATTGGCTAACTCTTCTTTAATACGTTCGTAAATTAATACATTCGCATCGACCGCCATACCAATTGTTAATACAATACCTGCTATACCAGCTAAAGTTAAAACTGCACCAAAAGATGCCAGTGTTCCAAAAATGAAAAGAATGTTTACAAACAAAGTAATATCAGCAATAATACCCGCTTTACCGTAAAACAAAATCATAAATAAGAAAACAACTACCAAAGCTAACACAAAAGATGTCAATCCAGCCTTAGTATTTTCTACACCAATTGTAGGCCCAACTTTAGTTTGTTCTTTAATAACACATGGAGCAGGTAAAGCGCCACCGTTTAATAAACCAGCTAAATCAGTTGCGTCTTCAATTGTAAAACTTCCAGAAATTTGCGTATTACCACCAGTAATTGCTTCGTTTACTCTTGGAGCAGAATAAACAACATCATCCATCGTAATCGCAACAAATTTACCTACATTTTCCGAAGTCATTTGCGCCCATTTATCTGCACCTTCAACAGTCATAGTTAAATCTACCGTTACATCACCAGACTGTTGGTTTAGACCTTTAGTCGCGTTCTTAATATCTTTACCTCCGACATTAGCTTTACCTGATTCAGGAACCTTTACCGCATATAGAACATATTTCGTTTCTTTAGAATTTAAAGAAACTTTTTCTGGATTCGCAGACCACATAAATTTTAAATCAGAAGGAAATAATACTTGAATGTCTTTTCTTCGAATTATTTGATCTACTTTTTCTTTGTCCTGAATATTGGAATAACCAATTACAACAGAAGAACCACCACTTAACAAAGCATCTAATCCTTTTTTAGATGCATTGAAATCAAATGAGTTTGTAGGTTTAGCTGCGCTATCCACTTTTGCAACTGTATTGGTATCATTTACAACAGTAGTATCAATTTCTTTAATTACAACTTCAGCTTGCAATGACAACTGATTTGCTTGAGACAATAACATTTGAATATCTTCTTTTTGATATGTTTCAAAAAACTGAAGATTAGCAGTTGATTGTAGTTTTTCAGCAACAGTTGCTTCATCTTGAACACCTGGTAACTCAATGTATAAACGGTGACGGGATGGATCTTTTTGAATATTAGGTTGAGCTACACCAAACTGATTAATACGTTTATTCATAATTTGTTCAACACCATCCATTGAACTTGCTACTTTATTTCTCAAATATGAAATAACTTCAGAATTTGAGGAGTTTTTATTTAACTCTTCAATTTCCTCAATAGAGAATTCTCTTACAATTAAAGAATTGTTATTGAATCTTTTAAATTCTTTCGAAAACAAATCTATAAAATCTCCACCTTTAGTCAAATGTATAGCCAAAGCAGATTCATAAGGTTTTTTAAATTTAGAATCTCTAGGGTTTCTAGCCATGCTCTTTACCAATTCAGGTACTGAAACCTCTAAAGTAACACTCATCCCTCCTACTAAATCTAACCCAAAAGCAAGAGATCTGTTCTTAACATCTTGAAAATTTGAACCAATTACTGGATAAACTTTATCGGATGCTTTTTCCTTTAAAATTTGGTTTACATAGGCAGCTTTTGCTAACTCGTATGTTTCTGGATTACTAAAATCTACTTCAGAACCATTCGGTAAAAATGCTTTACCATTGTTTTTAAGAGCTTCTTTTTTAAGATCTTCAACTCTAAATACTGCTTCCTTTTCAGCTTTTGCTTCAACTGAATTTGATACCCAGGTAAATGACAATTGATACACACAAACTGCAACCAAAACGATCGTCAAAAACCAAAAAAAACCTTTGTTACGCATAATCGTAAATTAACTTTTATTATTAATGTCTGCAAATATAGAATTTAGATTCATCAAAATCAATTAATAAATAAAAAAAGGTTTGTTTGAATTTATAGGTATTAGTTATTAAATTGAAATTAATTCCTCTTATTTATTTATTTAATTGCTTAA
Source organism: Candidatus Planktophila lacus (assembly GCA_943325145.2). Lineage (GTDB taxonomy): Bacteria > Bacteroidota > Bacteroidia > Flavobacteriales_D > Crocinitomicaceae > CANHVK01. Next base: position 4,481 of record CALPOI020000206.1, read on the forward strand.
AAAAGGCTTCATTTTTTATTTAAATTTGTAAAAAAATAATTTATGGCAACTACTGCAGACATTAAAAACGGGTTATGCATCAGGCATAACGAAAAACTTTTTCAAATAATTGAATTTCAAC
>CALPOI020000207.1 GCA_943325145.2 Candidatus Planktophila lacus
AATAGATCCGTCTTTTGCACCACCATCAGACCATTTTTTTCTAACTTGAAAAAGTTTAGGTCCAGTTCCATTTTTGTGTGGTTGGTGACATGTACCACATTTTGCTTTAAAAAGTGCTTCACCTTGAGCCGATGCATTATATGAACCAGCAAAAAGCAGAAAAGCAAAAGCCGAAACACACCATTTGTTAAGCGAATTAAACATCTGATTAATAGATATTTTCATAAGAATTTATTTTGTCGTTTTAAAAAACACAACATTTATCATCGACAAAAATAGAATATCCACGCTAATCTCTGACAATTCTCTGACAATTTTCGGTGATATTAATTTAATTTAAAATTATTCTAAATAAGAGTTAATCCGGTTTCATTTCTATTAACATTTGATTGGTTAAAACTCAAAAAACTTTTATAAATTTTTAAATATATTTGTGATATTTTTGTTGCTTATGAAAAATATTCTGACTTTAAGCTTAATATTGTTGCCGTTTTTCCTTCTATGTCAAGAAGAGGAAGAAGGTCTTGTAATTATACAAGACGATAAAATTGAATCACTAGTAAAAAAAAGAGCAACTACTAAACCAACACACAAAGTAGTATCATCTGAAGGATTCAGGCTTCAATTAGTTTACAGTACTAAAAAAGATGATGTTAATAAAGAAAGAATCAAATTCATTAAGAAGTTCCCGAAAATTGAAACCTATGTACAATACGATGCGCCTCTGTTTTTCTTGAGGGTTGGCGATTTCAAAGAAAAAGAAGATGCTGAAAAATTTAGCAAAGAACTTCTAAAAAAATATCCTGAACATTTTATATTCAAAACATCTATCAATCTTCCTTTTGAAATAGAAAAAAAAGATACTTTAGACTCTAAAAAGAAGAACAAGAAAAAAAATAAAGAAAAAAAATCTGCGAATAATAAAAAGAAAACTATCACTAAGAAAAAATAAATCTACCAACATGGTATCCTGTCGCTACAGCTCCATGTATTAAATATCCACCAGTATGAGCTTCCCAATCCAACATTTCACCAACCAAATAAACATTAGGATATTTAATTAATGAAAAATTATTGTCTATTTCTTCCCAAGATACCCCACCTGCTACAGAGATTGCTTCATCTATCTGACGAAATGAGTCAAAACCAATTGGAAATTGCTTAATATATTTTGATAAAATTGATAGGTTTAAAAACTCATCTTTTGTTAAACATAGTTTAATCAACTCAATAACTAAGACTGGTAGATTTAATTTTTTTAAACCTACCGTAAAGTTTTTTTCTCTTCTTAAAATATCTTCAATTTTCGCTAAATCAAATGATGGTTTGAAATCGATTGTTAACAAAGAGTCTTGATTTCGTAAATTAGGTATTAAATAATAAATTGGAGATCCTTCTAATCCATACTTTGTAATTCTAATTTCTCCTTTTTTACTAAAATTCTTTATTGAAACTGAGCTATTTTTAATTGAATGACCATTCCATTTAGCTAAAAAAGTCGTTGGTAAATCTGTATGGATTCCACAATTAGCAGCTTTAAATGGAATTATCTGAATGTTCTTCACTTTAAAACATTTCATCCAATTACCATCTGAACCGGTTTTGCTCCATGATATTCCTCCTAAACCTAAAACAATTTTATCAGTTTCAATTGTCTGTAATCCTGTTAAACTATCGAATGTAACCGAATTGTTAGAGAAATCAATCATTTTATTATTAAACTCAAACTTAATTCCTCCTTCTTTTAAATAATTAATCCATCTCTCTAATACTTGATATGGCTTGATAGATTTATCTGGAAAAACCTTACCAGAAGTTCCAATATAAGTAGAAATACCAATTTTATCCAACCAATCAATAAAATGATTATTTGTAAAATTTGGAATTATTTGTTTGATTCTTTCGTTCGAAAAATAAGATACAAAATGAGAAATTTCACCCGAATGGGTTAAATTAAAACCACCTTTACCGGCAACAAGGAATTTTCTGCCCGGTGTTTTTTTCTGTTCATAAATTGTTACTTCATGATTCGAATGAACAAATTGCGAAGCAACCATAAGTGAAGCCGGACCAGCTCCAATAATGGAAATTTTCATCGAATAGAAAATATAAAAAAATTAAATAACTTCAATATAAGAAGCTATTTCTTTTGCTTTTTCTACTAATTCAGTCACTGGATGTTCTCCATACGCTAATGTCACACCCATCCTTCGATATGGACGAGATGTAGGTTTTCCAAACAATCGAAAATCAGTATCATTGTACATTGCTGCCTTTTCTATACCTAAGAATCGAGGTTGAGAATTATTTGTATTATTAGCTAAAATCACGGCACTTGCGCCATTCCTTAAATACGAAATTTGTGGTATTGGAATATTTAGAATTGCTCTAGCATGTAACTCAAATTCGTTGAAAGATTGCGTTCCTGCTAGTGTTACCATTCCCGTATCATGGGGTCTTGGTGACAATTCAGAAAAAACTGCGCCATCTTTAGTTATAAAAAATTCTACTCCCCATAATCCAGCACCACCTAAAGCTGCTGTAACTTTAGCTGCCATTTCTTTTGCCTGTTCTAAATGTTCCACATTCATCGGCATTGGTTGCCAACTTTCTTGATAATCACCCCTTTCTTGACGGTGTCCAATTGGAGGGCAAAACAATGTTGGTCCATTTTTTTGAGTAACCGTCAATAAAGTTATCTCATAATCGAAATCAATAAACCCCTCAACAATCACTTCTTTCAAATCACCTCTAGACCCTTCTATCGCGTAATTCCAGGCATATTCACAATCATCTAACGACTTGATAACTGATTGACCTTTTCCAGAACTTGACATCAACGGTTTTACAACAGAGGGAAACCCCGTGAATTTTACTGCTTCAACCAATTCTTCATACGATGTCGCATACTTATATTTTGCTGTTTGAACACCGACTTCAATTGCAGCTAAATCACGAATTGCTTTACGGTTCATAGTGAAATTTGCCGCTTTTGCACTAGGAACAACAGTAATTCCTTGGTTTTCATAATCAAAAAAACGTTCAGTTCTGATTGCCTCAACTTCAGGCACAATAATATCAGGACGATGCTTTGATACAACTTGATCCAGTTGTTCACCATTCAACATATCTATTACTTCGTAATCATGTGCAACTTGCATCGCAGGAGCGTTTTCATAACTATCTACAGCGATTATATATTGACCAAGTCGTTGAGCAGCAATAGTGAATTCTTTTCCTAATTCACCAGAACCTAACAATAGAATTTTCTTTCTCATAGTACAAAATAAAGTATAATATATATAAAGCGGAACAAAAAAAAGTATTAAAATTTAGCTAATTTTTGAAAATAAGTTGAATGCAGCGACACGCGCTTGTTTATCAATTTCGACATAATCAGTTAAAATTGGTTTATGAATACACTTAATTTCATTCATCACTGCTTCATTAATTCTTGCAATGTCTAAAAAACCAATTTTTTCTTTTAAAAATAAATCTACGGCAACTTCATTGGCTGCATTTAAAGCACACGCCGCAGTACCACGCATTTCCATTGCTTTAAAAGCTAGATCAAGATTTGTAAAAGTAGATCGATCTGGTTGTTCAAACGTTAAATTCGGATAATCTAAAAAATTAAACCTAGGATAATCTGTTTTTAATCGATCTGGATAAGTAAACGCATACTGAATTGGTAATTTCATGTCTGGTAAACCCATCTGCGCTTTCATACTTCCATCTTGAAATTGAACCAACGAATGAATGATGGATTGAGGATGAACAATAACATCAATTTGATGCGCGTCTAAATCAAATAACCACTTCGCTTCAATCACTTCTAATCCTTTATTCATTAAAGTCGCAGAATCAATCGTGATTTTTGCACCCATGGTCCAATTAGGATGCTTCAACGCTTGTGCACGTGTTACTTTTTCTAATTGTTCTTTTTTCCAACCACGGAAAGGACCACCTGAAGCGGTTAAATAGATTTTTTCAATCGGATTACCAGATTCACCCGTTAAACATTGAAATATCGCAGAGTGCTCAGAATCAACAGGATATATCATAACGTTATTTTCTAACGCCAATTGATTGATTAACTCACCTGCAACAACCAAAGTTTCTTTATTTGCTAATGCAATGGTCTTTTTTGCTTTTATTGCTTCTATGGTAGGTTTAAGGCCTGCATACCCAACTAATGCTGTTAATACAACATCAATTTCTGAAGAAGTAACGATTTGCTGTAATGAATCCGCTCCTGCAAAGACTTTGATAGGTTCATCCCATAATGCAGTCTTCACTTTTTGATAACTTGCATGATCAACAATTACTACAGCATTGGGTTGAAACTTTTTAGCTTGTTCTATTAGTAAATCTGCATTTGAATTTGCAGTAATAACTTGTAAATCAAAATATTCAGGATAAGATTCTATGACCTCTAGTGCTTGAGTACCGATTGATCCAGTAGATCCTAATATCGCAATTCCTTTTTTTCTAACCATTCAGCAAAAATAATGAAAGTTTGAATGAAATCGAATTGAATAGTCAAGTCACGTTAAATTATCTAAA
>CALPOI020000208.1 GCA_943325145.2 Candidatus Planktophila lacus
TCTTACAACATTCTATTTTCTTGGTACATTGACAAGACGCACAATTGAAGAGTGGTTGGGTAGAGATAGGTGGCTGCTTCATTGCTATTTAGAATTATTCCAAGCAAAGATAAATCAAAGAATGAAATTTCGCAAAAATGGAGGGGTAATTATTTTATTATAACTACTAAAACTTCAACTATCTCAAACATTTCTACCTCTTACGAACGAATCAAGGATTCATACAATTGTTCATACTTTGGAAGTACGTTTTCGATTTTAAACTTTTTGGCTTGTTCCCACGCATTGTATTTGAATTGGCGTAAAACAGTTTCATCGTTCAATATTTTCCACGCGTTTTCTGCCATTTCATCCACCTCTCCAACATTTGAAAGAAATCCAGAAAAACCATCACAATTCACTTCAGGAATTCCACCCGTATTAGAAGATACCACAGGAACCGCTTGCGCCATTGCTTCCAATGCTGCTAATCCAAAACTTTCTGTTTCAGAAGGCAACAAAAACAAATCACTGATTTTTAGTACCGGAGAAGTATCTCTTACTTTACCGATGAATAACACATGACTGCATATTTTTAAATCACGGGCCATTTTTTCAGCAAGACTTCGTTCAGGTCCATCACCAACCAAAATAAGTTTTGCTTTCATTCTTTCCAGTAATTTCGCGAATACAGTAACCACATCTTCAATTCTTTTTACTCTCCTGAAATTTGAAATATGACACACAATCTTCTCATCAGGCTCAGCGTATTTTGACCTAATTTCTAAATCTACTTGTGGAAAATCTTCATTGACCGCAATAAAATTTGGAATCACATGAATATTTCTTGTAGTGCTAAAATGAGCCAAAGTATCCTTTTTTAAACTTTCAGAAACAGCAGTTACCTCATCTGATTGGTTCAAACAAAAAGAAATTACAGGTTCAAAAGAAGGGTCTTTTCCAACCAACGTAATGTCTGTACCGTGCAAGGTTGTAATAAACGGAATTGTAATGCCTTGGGTTTTCAAAATTTCGCGTGCCATATATGCAGCAGAAGCATGTGGAATCGCATAATGAACATGTAATACATCCAATTTCTCGTATTTCACAACATCAACAATCTTAGACGTTAAAATTGTTTCATAGGGTTGAAAATCAAATAACGGATAATCCGACAGTGATACCTCATGATAAAAAACATTTTCTCTAAAACTACCCAGTCGCACAGGTTGTGAATAGGTGATGAAATGAATTTGGTGACCTTTCAACGCCAAAGCCTTTCCTAATTCTGTGGCTACCACCCCACTACCACCGAAAGTTGGATATAATACGACACCTATTTTCATACTATTTAAATCTTACTATTTAAGAAAAAGTCTTAGACATGTCACTAACATTGAAGTAAAAAGAAATGTTTAGTGTGAATTAAAAAAAGTAACAATAAACATAAAATAAATTTAAAAACTATCTTTTCCTTCCTTTCACCGCCTCATAAATTACTCGTTGAATTTCAGTACGAACACTCAATGAACCTATTTTTCTATTTTCAGCAGAAGGATATACGCGATTGGATAAAAAGACATAACTTATTTTGTGAACAGGATCAGACCACGCATATGTACCAGTAAACCCTTGGTGTCCGTAGCTCTCATCTGACACCAGAGCACATGTCGGACCATTTGCTTTAGGATCAGTTGGGCGATCAAAACCAATCGCTCTTCTATTTCCAGAAAATTGTTTTTTGGTAAATTGGTCTACTACTTTTTCATCTAACAACTGAACCCCTCCAATTTGTCCTTTATTCAAAAATAATTGCATGATTACTGCTAAATCAGTAGCATTAGAGAATAAACCTGCATGACCACCTACACCGCCTAACATCGCAGCACCTGGATCATGAACATATCCTCGCACAATTTGTTTTCTAAAATCATTGTCGTTTTCAGTAGGTGCAATTTTATCTATTGGATAAAAACTTAAGGGATTGTATCCAATGTGTTTTAATTTCAATTTAGAATATATTTCATCGTTCAAATATTCATCCATTGATTTATGAGTTAATTTTTCGATGATCTTTTTGATAAAATAGTACCCTAAATCTGAATACACATATTTTTTCTCCTTTAATTTTGTTGATAAAATTCGTTTATAGATTGTATCAATGTATTCCTTTTTCAACCAAACATCTTTCGCTACTTCAATCGTATAATCGTCTTTTTTGGTTGTACAGTACCATTTTTCACTTAACTTATTCTCTTTCATCGTTTTTTGATAAAAGGGAATAAAAGGCACTAATCCCGATTGATGCGTTAACATATCACGCAATTTTATTTCTCCGTATTCAGTATTTCCAACTAATTCAGGAATGTAATCTTTTAATTTGTTCTCTACAGAAAATAATCCGTCACTTTGTAACTTCATGATGGCCAAAGTAGAACCTGCTATTTTTGTTACGGAAGCGATGTCATAAATCATATCGTCTGTCACTTTTTCATCCTCATTGTACATTAAGGTACCAAAACTTTTACGATAAAACATTTTGCCATCGTACATCGCGACTACTTGTGCGCCTGGAAGCGCTCTACTTTTTATTGCATTCTGAACAATCCGGTCAATCTCCTCTAATTTATCTTTAGAAATACCCAAACTTTCAGGAGAAACCAGTGGTATTAAAGAATCAACTTCAATTGGTTGGACTTTAATATTTTTCTTTTTCTTTTCTGTTTTATGGGATGTTTCAAATCCACAACTAATTACCACTAACGTAACAAGCAACATTAAAGATAAAAGATAAAATTTTATCGAATTATTTAATTTAAATCTCATAGTATTAACCTCTAATATACTAACTAACTATTTACGTATTCAGAAAGATAATTGAACAGCGGCATCAATTCCCCCTCTAAATTCGTTTCACTTCCTCGCTCTAATATCCCATCAGGGTCACCATTAAAAAAATTTGGTAAAATAAATTGCATGAAATCATTCCCAAAATCTTCAGAAGCATCTTTAGGTAACTCACACGGCAAATTATCTACCGCCATTACTGCAATCGCATTTGATTGCTCAAAACCAATCTCTTTTTCTGTTGTTGGATCGTATCCATAAATTGGATCCGCAATCGTACTAGGACGAAGCGTTGAAGCAATCGGTCCTGCGATGTCACATGAAATATCCGCTACGACTTTTAGAGTAGTACCATTTTTCAACGTTTCCTTTGAAAGAATAATCGGAGATTTAGACGACCAATAATGGCAGGCAATGTACATGTCCGATATTTGAGCAAATCTATCAAAAACAGAAGTATAGCGTTCAGGAAACTCGTAAAACTCTTTTTTATCAAATGCTCCATTCTTGATCGACGCATAATAATCTCCAACTTCCAAATGAGTGAACACTGGCTGATCAAATTCTTGGTGAAATTCATTCGGTGCCACTTCTACAATAGGAAGTAGGTTTAATATTTCTCTTGCACCAAAACCAACTCTACCAAAACCAGTAGCTACAATTTTTGTATTTGGTGGTAAAATCACTTTTTTAAGTTCTTCTTCTAACTCCACTCTATTTTCACACTCTGAAGCTTTCTTAAGAAAGAATGAATTGGTTTTTAAGCCATACGCACGAAAACCATTGTAACACCCAACAATACCCGCATATCTTCCAAAACCGATCAATCGCTTACCGATTCTGTTTTTCAACACTTCGTAATCGATTAATTGAATTTTATGTTCAAGAATCGCTTGCAATAATTTCTTGTTATAGCTCTGTTTTTTAATCGTATGTGAAAAAAACATGTGCTTTTTTGCTGGAATCAATGCAGTTATCGGCATCTCCTTTACCCCCATAATCAAATCACATTCAGATAAATCTTCCTGCACTCTAATTCCTGCTGCTGTATATTCTTCGTCTTTGAACCTACGAATAGGGCTTGGTTGAACTATTACTTCAATTTGTGGATAATCCATTTGAATTTTCGCACATTGCGCTGGAGTCAAGGGCACACGAAAATCTGGTGGTACTTTTCCTTCTCTCACAATGCCAATACTAAATTTTTCCATAATTATTTAGAATTCACTCCCCAAAGGAGTATTCAATATAAAATTGTCAATTAATTCTCTCACACATCCTTCTCCACCTTTGGAAGTCAATACTACATTCACTTTTTGTTTAACGATTGCCACCGCATCTGACGGGCATGCAGAAAAACCACATTGAGTAATAATTGGAAGATCGTTGACATCGTCCCCGATAATTGCAACTTCATCGATTGATATCCCTAATTCTTCCATCCACGTTTCTAACACCGCTATTTTTTTGTCTCTTCCTACATAACATCTCTCAATTCCCAAAAGCGCAGCTCGTTGTTTGACGGCTTCACCTTTGAAAGCAGAAGAGATAATTGCAATTTGAATCGAATTGGATCGTTGAATTTCAATAATACCCATTCCATCCTTGGTATTGAATTTTTTGAATTGATCCCCCGACTCACAGAAATACATTCCTCCATCCGTCATCACTCCATCTACATCTAAAATCAACAATTTAATTCGAGCTATTTTCTCTGCAAGAAAATCGTCCTTAAA
>CALPOI020000209.1 GCA_943325145.2 Candidatus Planktophila lacus
GTGAACTACATGATCGCTTGATGCAGATAGGATCGAAGCTAATTAATTCTTCAGTTGAGAAAATAACAAATGGTACTGTTACGAGAACACCACAATCAGAACTCATAAATCAAGAAGAATTACCAATTGCTCCAAAAATATTTAAACCAAATTGTGAGGTCAATTGGGGGAAATCTTGTACTGAAATACACAATTTATGCAGAGGACTTTCACCTTATCCTACCGCATGGACGACAATATATGAGGAAGAGAAAAAAGATCTCAAAACGATAAAATTGTTTACAACTGAAGTTACTGAACTAAAATCAACGAATGAAACCAAAGTGCTTTTTCAAAAAGATGGACTGTACATCCCTTGTAAAGACTACTATTTAAAGGTGCTAGAGCTACAGCCTGAAGGTAAGAAACGTATGAATTACAAGGATTTTGCAGCAGGTTATAATAAAAATAGTTACCATGTCAACTTTTCAAAAAAAGACATAAAACAATGATTAACAAGAACATAAACAAAAACAACTACCTAACACATTAAATAACAGACGAATAAAAATATATTTTTTCAAAAAAAAACTTACAATTTCGATTTATTCTAAATAATATAATTTATATTTGTTTAAATAAATATTGATTCATTTAAAAAATAACAACATGAACAAATCAGAATTAATTGACGCAATTTCAGCTGAGTCTGGATTATCTAAAGTAGATACTAAAAAAGCAGTTGATAGCTTTATTAACGTTACTTCAGCAGCATTAAAAACTGGTGATAAATTAGCTTTAGTTGGATTTGGATCTTTTTCAGTTTCTAAAAGAGAAGCTAGAACTGGTCGTAACCCACAAACTGGTAAAGAAATTCAAATCGAAGCTAAAAACGTTATCAAGTTCAAAGCTGGTTCAGAATTAACTGAAAACGTTAACAATTAATAAAAACTTTCTTAAGTTAAGAAGGCAGTCATTTGGCTGCCTTTTTTTATTTTTGAAAAATATGGCGACAATCGAATCAAAAATCAAAGACGAATTTTTTAAAATCATCACTGAAAATAAAAAAGAGTTATTTACTAAAATTGCAGCGGAAAGAACAAATCATATCACTGTCGTGTTAGAAAATATATATCAAGAACACAATGCAAGTGCAGTTGTAAGATCATGTGATTGTTTTGGAATTCAAGAGTTACATGTGATTGAAAAAGGAAATGCGTATAAAGTTCAACGTGATATTGCCTTAGGAGCTGGACGTTGGGTAGATATGTATAATTACGATCGTGGTACAACTGTTTCAAGTGATTGCATTCAAAAACTAAAATCAAGAGGTTTTTCAATTATCGCAACTACACCGCACGCAACAGAAACAATTCATTCTTTACCTGTAGATCAACCTATGGCGTTTGTTTTTGGTACTGAACGAAGAGGTTTGAGTGAAGAAATGTTAACACTTTCTGACCACCAAGTTAAAATTCCGATGTATGGTTTTACAGAAAGTTTTAATATTTCAGTATCAGTTGCTTTAGTTCTAAATACAATGCGCGCTCGGCTTGAAAATAGCAATTACAATTGGAAACTTTCTCCCGATGAACAAATTGCGTTAATTAATAAATGGTGCAGAAAAATACTAAATGGAGGTGAGCAATTGGAAGCTCATTTTAGAAAAATCCTCACTGAACAACATTAATTCTAAACGACATTTTACTTCTAAGTACAAAGAATGAGAAACATCTGGTGAATTACAGAATTGTTTATCTTAATTTAAAGTCAATTACTCCAAAAAAATTAATTAAATTTGAAATCAACCTATAAACCCTCTTTTCCTTTAGATGATAATCAGCGCACTAAATACAGGGAATTTTAAATTGGATGGAGGCGCCATGTTTGGTGTTGTCCCTAAATCAATTTGGAATAAAACCAATCCAGCAGATGAAAACAATCTATGTAATTGGGCAATGAGAAGTTTATTAATCGAAGAAAATAATCGTTTAATTCTTATTGATACTGGCATTGGGGATAAACAAGACCCCAAATTTTTATCTCATTACCACATCACAGATAATGCACCACTAGAAAAAAAACTGAATGCTTTAGGATACACTTCTAACGATATAAGTGATGTTATTCTTACACATTTACACTTTGATCATTGTGGAGGCGCAGTTCAAAAGACTAAAGACAATTCATTGTTAGAACCAACTTTTAAGAATGCAACGTATTGGTCCAATGAAAAACATTGGAAATGGGCTACTGAACCAAACAAAAGAGAAAAAGCGTCCTTTTTATCAGAAAACATTTTACCAATTGAAGAAAGTGGTCAACTTAAACATATAAACAGATTAAGTAATTCTGACGCTCATTTTCTAAATAACCTCGATCTTTTATTTATGGATGGTCATACTGAGTCTATGATGCTCCCAAAAATTAAATATAAAAATAAAACGATCGTTTTTATGGCAGATTTACTTCCTAGTGTAGGACACATACCTTTACCATATATAATGGGTTATGACACTCGCCCACTACTTACGCTTGATGAAAAAGAAAAATTTTTAATTGAAGCATGTAATAATGAGTACATTTTATTTTTTCAACATGATTTCATTAATGAATGTTGTACTTTGCAACAGACAGACCGTGGAATAAGAGTAAAAGATGTGTTCAAATTGAAAGAATTAGTGTAGAATAATCGAAAGATGTTATCCGCAAAACAATAAAAATGAATAAATACCTTCAAGAATTATTAAAATTAGCTAAAACAGTAATTATACCTGGATTAGGAGCTTTAACGATTACGAACGATAAAACTGGTGATATTTTTTTCATGCCATATTTAAAACATGACGATGGTAAATTAGCTGAATTTATCGCCTCAAAAGAAGGAATTGAATTAATTGATGCGAAAAACAATTTAGCTAAATATGTTCGAGAAATTACTGCGCTCCTAGACAAAGGCGAATCATTTGATATTTTCAATTTCGGGAAATTTAAAAAAGATACATCTGGAGAAATTGTATTTGAGCAGGATACTAAAGTTGAACATAAACTTTCAGAATCAACATTTTCTATAGATGTAAATGAGAAATTAGCAGCTCAACTTGAAACAGCTATTGAAATTGATTCTAAGAAAAATCAAATTAAAGAACAACCTTCTTTAGATACCATATTAAACGAAAAAATAAATCGTACAATTGTAGAAGAAAACAAGGAAAAAGAAACAACATCATCAGTAACAACAGATAACCAAGAAAACTCTACAAACGAAATTACCAATAAAGACTTACAAGAAGAAAAACCTTTAACTGAAGATTCTGTTGAGCAGCTAGAAGATACAATTGAAGTTGTAAAAGAAAAGATTTCAACTAATTCATCACCATCAATTGAAGAAATGATTACTGAAAGTAAATCTTCCGCTTCTCTTGAAGAAAACGCTGAGGAAAAAATTGAAAAGACAAAACCTGAAGTATTAACTTCTACAAAAAAACAAGATCAAAAAGAACCTATTACGACAAATAAGGAAAATATAGCTGCAACCAGTTCAGAACCTTCAATTTTAGAAGAGAAAACAGAGAAAAAAATAGAAGTAACAAACTCAGAATCGAAAAATTCATCAGAACAGCATCCTGAAAAAGAAAAAACTGAATCAATTCCACTTATACCTAAAAAAAACGCTAACAAAAAACGAATCATTGGAATTTTAATTCCTCTGATTATTGCTTCCTTTGCTTTTCTGTACCCTAAATTTTTTAATTCATCTATTAAAGCAAAGGAAAAATCCCCTTTGGTGAAACATAATGAAAAACAAAACGATTCTCAACATCTCGAAGACTCATCACAAAACACTCCTTCTGAAGAGGTAAAAGTAGAAGAAACTGTTCAGGCAAAAAATACTGTTAAGCAGCCAGTTACCCCAACCATAACACCTGCTCCACTAACAACTACAAAAATTCAACCTGTATATCAACAACCAATTAATACTACAATTCCTAAAACAAATGTTACTGCACAAATTCAGGTGATTGTAGGCTCTTTTACACAAAAAGAAAACGCATTGAAATTCAATCAATCATTGATTCAAAAAGGATATTCAAACGGCACAATAATTGAAAACGGAGGTGTTATACTTTTAAGTTTAGGCTCCTTTCCGACAGTTCAAGAAGCTGCAAATTTTGGAAGAACATTAAAATTACCTACAGGTTACTGGTTAAAAGCAATAAAATGAGAGTTATAGAAGAAATCCCACATCCAAAATACAAAATTCAAATTTTGAATTATAATTCAAAATACATCTTAAAAATTGAATTGGATCAATTTGAGCAATTGTTTAAAATTGCAGAACTAGATGTATTTGGTATTGAAGACATAAAAAAGATGATAACCAATGAATTACTTGAAAATTCACTCGATAGATTTTTGTCAATGAGAGAAGATTGGTTGAATGCCTTTAACAAAAAAAATAATTAAACAATGAATCATAAGAAACTGCTTTTAACTGGAGCAA
>CALPOI020000210.1 GCA_943325145.2 Candidatus Planktophila lacus
AACCAAAAGAAATAAAAATTACTCCAATTATAACGAATGTTAAGTGTTGGGGAGAAAGTAGTGGTTCTATAGAAATTCAAACAGAAAACGGAACAGCACCTTATAAATATATCTGGTCAGGACCTGGATTAATTATTAATGATCAGTTTGATAAACAAATAAATCTTTTTGCAAGTCCAAATCCAATTTCAGTAAAAGTAAAAGATCGTAATGGTTGTGAGTCTAAGTTAATCAACAATCTATTAATTACAGAACCTGTTGCTCCGATTTCAATTGGTTTTGATAAGATTAATGTTTCTTGTTTTGGTAAGTTTGATGGGTTAATAAACATCAATGTAACTGGAGGAACAGTTCCATATTCTTTCGAATGGATAAATATCAACCCATCTGTAAAAAACAATAAAAATCAAACTAACTTAAAGTCTGGTAATTATACAATTAATGTGAAAGATTCATACGGTTGTCAACAAAGAGAGACTATATCTATTTCAGAACCCCAAGAAATTAAGTTAACTGCAAGTGTTACGCATCAGCCTACTTGTACTAAAAATAATGGTGAGATAACAGCTGTGGCAATTCAACCTTCAGGAAATTATCAGATAAAATTATTAGGTACACAACCTACAGCGGTATTTACATCTAATAAAATAACAAATCTTTCAGCTAATCAATTGTATGAAGCATATGTTATTAATTCTGATGGTTGTTCAAGTGATACGGTAGATTTAGTTATAAACCCTTCAAAGGACATCCCGGGTAAATGGTCTATTCAGAAAATTAATCCAACATGTAAAGTTGCTAAAGGATCTGTAATAATTAGATCTCCTAAGGGTCTTGATTACACTTATTATTTGAATAATAATAATGTTGCAACAACAAGGGATACAATTTTCTCAGGTCTTGAGGGAGTAAATAAAATAACAGTTCTTTCAAAAGACAATTGTCAAAGAGACACCACAATAACAATTGCGAGTAAACCACTAGTAACTGAAAGAATAGATTTAAGTATGAAAAATGAAGTATGTAAAAATACTACTATTTCTGAATTAAATACATTAGCACTTCCAACAGGTTACACGATTAAATGGTACGATAAAGATCCTGGCTTAAACACAACGGCTAAAGTATTAAATACATCGTTGAAGTTAACCCTACCAACACAAACTTTGTATTATGTATATACTGAATTAGGGAAGTGTGAAAGTGTTCCTATGCAGCTTCAAATTAAGACATCTGCTCTTGAGTTGGTAGAGACAAAGGTTGAAAACACAAAATGTGGTTTAACTACTGGAACGATAGACCTATTCGCTACAAACGGAATAGGAAAAAATTCATATCAATGGTCTAATTCGAGTCAACAAATTTTTTCAAATGATTCAGTAATTAAAAATTTAGGGGAAGGAGAATATATAATTAAGGCAAAAGATGAAGCAGGATGTGAAGTAAGTAGAAATTATAAAATTGAATGTGAATTTTCTTTAGTGCCACAAATTGTAACCCCGAAATCTGGAAATAAGAACCAAACTTGGGCAATAAATTATTACCTCAAATATCCAAAGGTTCAAGTAAGTATCTTTAATAGATGGGGATCATTAGTTTACAAAAGTGGAGTTCCATATGAAGACGATTGGGATGGAAAACCAAATGTGGACAATAGTTTAGGCGAAGGAACACTTCCATCAGGAACTTATTATTTCCTTATTGATAAAGGAACAGGAGAAAAACCAGAGACAGGATTTTTAGAACTTGTCGATTAAATTTTAGCTATAAGATGTTTGTCATATTTGATACCGAAACTACTGGTTTTCCGAAAAATTGGAATTTACCTTATACCGACACAGATAATTGGCCTAGGGTAGTACAAATTGCATGGCAAGTTCATGATGAGATGGGAAGGTTGATTGATGCAAAAGATTACATCATTCGGCCTGAAGGTTTTGATATTCCATATGATGCCGAAAAAGTGCATGGTATTTCCACTCAACTTGCAGTCAACGAAGGACATGATTTGACGGAAATATTATTGGAATTCAACGAAGTATTGAATCAATCAAAATTTGTTGTAGGTCATAATTTAAAATTTGACAGAAATGTAGTAGGTTGTGAATTCCATCGTTTGGGGATTGAAAATCAACTCCAAACCATTCCATTGTTAGATACAATGACCGAACAAACGGCAAATTTGTGTCGTTTACCAGGTGGTAGAGGAGGGAAGTTTAAATGGCCTTCTCTTTCTGAATTGCATCAGTTTCTTTTTGATGTTCCTTTTTCGGAGGCACACAATGCGACGGCGGATGTCGAGGCAACAACACGTTGTTTTTTTGAATTAATTCGAAGAGAGGAATTTACCCAAGAGGAATTAAAGGTTGAAACAGATTATTTTACAAATTTTAAATTAATCAATCCAAGCTCAATCTTACCGATTGGTTTGAAGCACGTAAATCTTAAGGAAGCGAGTTTAGCACTTAAAAATCAAACTTCAAGTTCAAACATAGAGAACATAGTAATTGATTTAGAAGCGTTAAAAGATTTAAATTTTGTTCATTTACATACTCATTCTCAATTTTCCATTTTACAATCGACCATCTCAATTCCTGCATTAGTTCAAAAAACTGCAGATTTGGGATTAAAAGCAGTTGCATTAACAGATTTGGGAAATATGATGGCTGCATTTCATTTTGAAAAAGCAATCAATGGGTTCAACAAGAAAATTAAAGAAGAACGGAAAGAGGCAGAAGAAAAAGGAGAGTTCTTTGAAAAGAATGAAATTTTACCGATTATAGGGTGTACATTTTATGTATGTTCCAATCATTTAGATAAATCCCAAAAAGACAATGGTTATCAAGTAGTATTCATTGCTAAAAATAAAAAAGGGTATCAAAATCTAATTAAACTTTCTTCGATTGCATTTACAGAAGGATTTTATTATGTACCTAGAATCGATAAAACCTTGGTTGAAAAATATTCAGAAGACATTATCGTTTTATCAGGTAATTTATCGGGAGAAATACCTTCCTTGATTTTGAATGTGGGTGAAAATCAAGCAGAAGAAGCATTAGTCTGGTGGAAAAATTTATTTGGTCAAGATTTCTATTTAGAAATCATGCGTCACGGACAAGAAAATGAAAATCGTGTCAATGAAACACTCGTTCGTTTTTCTGAAAAACATGATGTAAAATTAGTTGCCACTAATAATACCTATTATTTAAACAAAGAAGATGCAATTGCGCATGATATTTTATTGTGTGTTAAAGATGGAGAATTGCAAACTACCCCAATTGGTAGAGGAAGAGGATTTCGATTTGGTTTAGAAAATCAAGAATATTATTACAAATCAGCCGAAGAAATGAAAAAATTGTTTGTGGATTTACCGCAAGCAATCGCATCCATTGATCAAATTATTTCTAAAATAGAACCTTTTGGATTGGCTAGAGAAGTGTTACTTCCTGCATTTGATATTCCTGAAGAATTTCAAGACCCGAATGACAAACAGGACGAAGGAAAACGGGGGGAAAATAATTACCTGAGGAATTTGACCTATAAAGGAGCGGAAAAACGATATGCAGAAATTACGAATGAAATTCGTGAGCGAATAGATTTTGAATTAGCTACAATTGAACGAACAGGGTATCCAGGTTATTTCTTGATTGTTCAAGATTTTTGTCAAGCTGCTAGAGACATGGGGGTTTCAGTAGGTCCTGGAAGGGGATCTGCCGCAGGTTCTGCAGTAGCATATTGTATCGGGATCACAAATGTTGATCCAATTAAGTACGATTTGCTTTTTGAGCGTTTTTTGAATCCTGACCGTATTTCGATGCCCGATATTGATATCGATTTTGACGATGAAGGTAGAGGTCGGGTGATCGAGTGGGTGATTCAAAAATATGGATCCAATCAGGTGGCTCAAATCATTACCTATGGAACAATGGCAGCAAAGTCGTCCATCCGAGATACGGCAAGGGTACTAGACTTGCCATTGTTTGAAGCGGATAAGCTTGCGAAGCTGGTTCCAGACATTTCTTTGAAAAAATTGTTTAGTTTGGATGAGTCTGAACTTAATTCAAAGTTAAAAAATAATGCAGATAGCATACAAGCAGCGAATGAGCTGAAAAGACTATCTATCGGGAGTGATTTAGCTGCAAAGGTAATTCAGCAGGCAAAACAATTGGAGGGATCCGTTAGAAACACAGGAATTCATGCGTGTGGGGTAATCATTACGCCCGATGACATTACGAATTTTGTCCCTGTTGCAACGGCGAAAGATTCTGACATGTGGTGTACCCAATTTGACAATTCAGTGGCTGAAGAAGCGGGATTGTTGAAAATGGACTTTTTAGGTTTAAAGACATTAACGTTAATTAAGTATGCTGTAAAAAATGTCTTCGAACGACATGGCATACAACTAGACCCTGATAATTTTCCTATTGATGATCTTAAGACGTATGAATTATTCCAAAGAGGTGAAACAGTAG
>CALPOI020000211.1 GCA_943325145.2 Candidatus Planktophila lacus
ATCAAGAAATTTTTGTTAAATACGACAAAGGTAACAAAGGATATCTAGAGTCAGAAAAAATAAAAGCAGAAAATTATACAGATGTATTTATTTCAAATGAAGGTCAATTTTTATTGAAAGAGGGAGGAGAGATTAAATTAAATTTAGAAGGTTACACCAGCTATACAATGGAACAATTAAACAAGGAAAATATGACATTCAATTTTTTATTGAATGAAAAAAAATGTTCGTTTTCAATAAAATTTAAATGAGTTAAAGAAAGTTTATCGACAAATCAAACTAACCTGTAATGATTTACAACAGCGATCAAATCTGCCACTCCTTCCACTTGCAATTTTGATTTTATATTTTTTCGATGGGTTTGTACGGTATAAATACTTATCGATAATTCCTCGGCAATTTGTTGATTTGTTTTTCCATTGACCAACAAACGCATAATTTCACGCTCTCTTGGTGTGATTTCTTGAATCATCTCTTGTGAAAGTTGAAACTTTCCCCAGTAATCGCCTCCATTCAATACACTCAAACAAGCACTCCTCAATTCTTCCAATGTAGCACTTTTGCCTATTAAACCATCTACTTGAAATTTTCGTGCTTCCAAAATAACATCCGACAATTCATAATTTGTAAGCAATAAGATTTTTAAATCAGGAAAAGCTGATTTAATCTTTCCCAAAAATTCAAAAACGGTGACCCCTTTGAAAGAAACATCCAATAACAATAAATCGATGGATGACGTTTCCAAAGCTAACATCAACTCATCAATATGATGAGATACGCTGACAGACTGAACAAATGGTTCCTTACCCAACAATTCCGCTAATGAACAGGTTAAAATTGGATGGTCGTCACACAAGTGGAGTGAATAGGTTTTCATAATTTAAATTACTGAGTAAAAGTAGTAATTTCTGAGATAGATTATCTACTTGATAATGGGTAGATAATCCAAAATTGATAACACTAATATTTAAAGACATTCAAACTTGTAAGTCCGTTGCAAAAGCCGTAAATCAAGTTGGATTTATATTGTAATGCCGATAACAGTTTATTTTTTGAAAAACTGAAATTCATCCTTAAGTTTTCACTTGTTCCAATCGCTGCACACGGTACAAATCCAAACGGCGGTCTTTTAAATTGTTGACACTTCCGTAGTTTCTTAATTCATCCAATAAAGTTAAATCCACATCGCAAATCAAAATCATTTCTGTATTCGGCGTAGCTTCTGCTTTTACTCCGTTAGTTGGAAAAGAAAAATCACACGGAGTAAACACAGCCGACTGCGCAAACTGGATGTCCATATTGCTCACTTTCGGTAAATTCCCAACACTTCCTGCTATGGCTACGTAACATTCGTTTTCTATCGCTCTTGCTTGCGCACAACGTTTAACGCGATGAAATCCGTTTTGCGTATCTGTTAAAAATGGAATAAACAATAAATTCATACCTTCTTCTGACAATAAGCGACTTAATTCTGGAAACTCTGAATCGTAACAAATCAAAATCCCTATTTTTCCACAATCGGTATCGAATGTTTGAAGGGTGTTTCCTCCCACCATTCCCCATGCATTGGATTCACTTGGAGTAATATGTATTTTTCTGAATTCTTCTATAGTTCCATCACGACGACACAAATAACCTACATTGTACAAACGATTGTCTTCGATAAAAGGCATGCTACCTGTTATGATGTTAATGTTGTAAGAAATCGCAAATTCTTTGAACTTTAACTTAATAGCTTCAGTGTGCTCTGCTAATTTTCGAATCGCTTCTGATTCTGCTAATTTATTGTGTTTAGCCATCAACGGCGCATTGAAAAATTCAGGAAACAAACAAAAGTCGCAACTGTAATCAGAAACCGCATCCACGAAGTATTCCATTTGCTCAAAAAGAATATCTAGACTGCTCATTGGTCGCATTTGCCATTGAATCAATCCCAATCGGACATCTGTTTTGGTGTTGAGTAATAATTTTTCTTTGCTTGAATAATAGATGTTGTTCCAAGCAAGTAAAGTAGCGTATTCTTTTGAGTTCTTGTCATTTGCTAAATAACCTGTCATAAGTTTCAATACGTGGAAATCATTGCTTAATTGAAAGGTTAAAACAGGATCATAAATTTCTTTCAGTTTAACTTTATCAATGTACTCACGAGGAGTTAAATCTTTGGCATGTTTGATGTAATTGGGAATCCTTCCACCAAATACAATTCCTTTTAAATTCAACTTTTCGCACAATTCCTTGCGCATGTCGTACAAACGTCTTCCTAAACGTAAACCTCTGTATTCAGGAGAAATAAATACATCTATTCCATACAATGTATTGCCATGGACAGTGTGGGTATTAAACGTGTAATTGTTCGTGATTTCTAAATACGTGTGATCACTTTCAGCCAATTCATCTGGAACAACAATCGACAATGCACAACCAACAACAATACCATCAGCTACGGCAACAAATTGTCCCTCAGGAAATTTTTTCAACAATAATCGAATGTGTTTTTCTTTCCAATACGCATTCTCCATATCGGCATATGCTGCCATCATGGATTCCTTTAAAAGTGGGTAATCTTCAATTTTTAATAAACGTATTTCTAACTTATTGATGGATCTTTGCATGTAAATAAAATTAATTTAATGGGTTGTTAAGCCCGTTTGTTGTAAAAATTCTTCGAGGATGCGTTCTTTCGTGTAAATTTTGGATCGGTCCAATGCATGTTGTTTCATCTGAAGTTGTAGTGCTTCACTGCATTCGAGATAGTCAATGAGGTAGCGCGTTAAATCATTGATTCCGTTCGCTAAGTAACCGCTTACCCCTTGCTCAATGATTTCTTTGGGGCCTTTTGATTTGTAGGAAACAACAGGCAAACTACAACTTAGTGCTTCCAATACTACGCAACTGAAGGTGTCAAATTTAGAAGGCAATAACAGCACGTCAGCGCTCGAATAGAGTTGGGCCAACGTTGGTTTATCCTGCCAACCAAGTAACAAAGCATTGGGTAAATGTTTCAAAATATAAGTGCTTGCAGGTCCTTCTCCAACAAAAACAAAACGATGTTTCATCGATTTAGGAATTTCCTTTGCTAAAGCGGCGATGTCTTTGATGCCTTTTTCAAAACTCAATCTTCCGACAAACAAGATAATTTTGGTGTCTGAATCAACAGAAAACAGCCTTTCTTTTTCAGGAAGTTGAGGGGAAAATACTTCATCCACCCAATGGGCAGTCAAATGAATCTTATCTTCCGAAATCTCCATGTCTTTTCCACTCAACCATTTTTTATGATCGGTATTCAACACAAACAATTCGTCAAAACTTTTGTAATAGGCACGCGACAATCGACGAACACGATTGATGGAGTGAATATCAAAATTCATTACTTTTTTCACATACATGATCCAATCAGTATGCAAATAGAAAAAAGTTTTTACGGTGAAGGTATGCTTTAAATAGAGCCCCAACAATCCCATCGTTCCTTCTGTAGAACACATGATGCGGTCGTATTCATTTGCTTGAAATAATCGTTGGACATGATTGATATCTGGAATACGAATAGGATGCGCTTCAAAATTCGGGAGTGTATAACTAGCTTGCGGCTTAACCACAATCAAATGATCATCCGGCGGTATGGTATCACTACACACTAAGAAATCGATGGGTAAATTTCTACGTTTCACTTCTTGATGCATGGCTTGAAGCACGGTTGAAACACCGTTTTTATCATCAAATGTATCCGTCAACCAGAGCATGCGTTTCGGATGTTTGAATTTTCCAATACGTTCTGAAAACTCATTCAATAAAGGGCGTGTGTTATAAAGTACTTTGGTACTTGTAAACTGTGCTCCTAATAAAATAGTCGAACTTAAAAATGGGGTCGCAAGATTGGAAGTTAACGCTGCAACGGGACTTTTCTTCGGAGCGTCTTTCAATTCATAGACGGAGGAAAATAAAGAGCGAAGATCACTCGGAACATCTATTTTCTGAAGTAATTCTTCCCACTGAACGGAAGAACTAGATCCATTCTTTAAGAAAGGTTTTAAATTTTTTCCAAATCGTTTGTAAAACAATTGATTCAAATCAGAAATCATGGTATTGATAGAACCATACATTGTTTCAATCATTTCAACAGGCGGCAATTCATGGGCTTTGGCAATTTTCACTGTTTCATCAAAAAGCACCCGATAATCTTTTGGAAAGAAATACCGTTTAGATTTCGATGGAACTTTCCCCGTCAAGCATTTATGAAAATGCGCCACAAAACGCATTGTCTTTTTATTTTGTGCCAATTCCGCAAACAAATTCGAAACGATAAATGCCTCTACTTTTTGTTGAACTGTTCCTTTGTGCAACAAGATGCGCATCATCCCAGGATCTTTTCGATACAAGGCCACTTGACACACGTAATCCAAAAAAGCGATGGTCAAACGTTCAGAATTTTGTGGATTTCCATAAGGAACCATTGCTCCGTTTCGAATG
>CALPOI020000212.1 GCA_943325145.2 Candidatus Planktophila lacus
ATTGCATTCCGAATGCAGACATCTACAATTTTTACGGACCTACAGAAGGAACCATCTACTGCACTCATTATAAATACGATAAAAACCAAACTAATCAACAGATCAATGGCATACTAACAATTGGGAAACCTATGAATGGTTTTAATACCGTAATAATTAACGAAAACAACACCATCATTTCTTCTCAAGAAAAAGGCGAATTATGTATTTCTAGCCCGCAAGTAACAAACGGTTATTTATCTGATGCAGAGAAAAATAAAACTTCTTTTATAACTTTAATGGTTGATGGAGATGAACAAGTGTTTTACAAAACGGGTGATATCTGTTATTTTGAGAACAATTTATTAATGTATGTCGGCAGAGCAGATCAACAAGTAAAAATACAAGGATATCGAGTTGAATTAAGTGAAATTGAATTTCATGCTAGAGAAGGATTAAAAGGTAAAAATACAGTAGCTGTTACCTATACGCATGTTACTCAAACAAACGAAATCGCATTATTTATCGAGGATGAACATGTGGATGAAGTTGCACTTAAAAACTACCTGAAAAATAAGCTGCCAAATTATATGATTCCCTCCAAGTTCGTATATCAAAAGAGTTTTCCATTGAATTCAAACGGAAAAATAGATCGAAAAACCTTAGCCCTTAAATTAACTTGAATAAAATGAGCACTATAACCATTCGGAAAGCCACTTTGAAAGACATTCCCTTTCTAACAAAAACGATCATTGAAGCAGAAAAAAGCGGTACCTCAACATTGAGCTATTCAACAATTTTTGGATTAAACCTCAATGAAATAGAACAATTAATTTCAGAAATGTTGTTAGAAGAAGTTGATGATTGCGAACTGTCTATCTCAAGTTTCTTAATTGCTGAAGAAAACGGCTTCACAGCGGCATCACTAAGTGGTTGGTTAGAAAATGCCTCTGAGATACCCTCATCAGTTTTAAAAGGCAATCTTCTTAACTATTACTTACCACGAGAATGCTTTATAAAAGCAGCAGAAAGTGCTAAATACACAAAAGCTTTACACATAGATTATATTCCAAATACCTTTCAGATCGGAGCAGGATATGTTGAAGAATCATTTAGAGGGAGACAATTACTTGGATTACTCACCGAAGAATTAATTAAAGGATTAACAGCTCAGTTTCCATCGATCAATGAAATTTATGCGCAAATTTTCGATTGTAATACACCATCTTTAAAGACCTACGAAAGAGCAGGATTTGAAATTGTGTCAACAAAAATATCTAAAGAAAATGACACGATAAACTATCTACCTTCTTTAAAAAAAATATTACTTAAGAAAGATATTAAGAAATCTGAACAAAAAATAAATAATTTAAACAAATAAAATATAAAAGCAATGGAAAGAACAACAATTACCGAAAAGATTACCCCTGTATTTAGAAAAGTACTTAATGAAGCTTCACTTGAAATAACGGACCAACTTTCTGCTAGCGATGTTGATAATTGGGATTCATTATCACATATGTTATTGATATCAGAAATTGAATCTGCTTTCAATATTAAATTCAAGCTAAAAGAATTAAATAAAATGAAAAATGTAGGCGATTTAATTTCAATTATCAGCACGAAATTGGAAGAATAGTCAATTCTAATTTAACAAACAAAATTGAAAAAAATCCTAAAATCGAATTGTAAGAACGATTCAGAACACCTCTAACATCTAGTTGAATTAAAAAATCATACCGGTTCCGAAACTTATCCGAACCGGTATTAAATTTCAATCAACCTCGTTTTATAAAATTTGCAAGGTTCTTATTGTGTATGTATTTGAGTTATTATTTGTTTTTGACTAGCCTCTTTTCTTCAATCAATTTTAATTGAATGATAGAAACTAATATTGTGCATAAATAAATGGCACAATGTTTTGATTTTGCAACTCAATCATTATTTGAGTAACCAACATTAGTATACAAATCTTCACTGAAATATGTGACTGTACAAACAATGATTGTAATTTGTTTTTCAATAGTGATGGTGAAAAAACAAGGATTAAAGCGAGAATAAACATCACTGTAAAAGCCAACTGTATCTCAATAAATAAGTGGGCATTTTGAAATCCTGTATCCAACCAAAGCTTACTAATAATACCCCAAGCTGTTTCAACACTTTCAACTCTCATTGCCATCATTGTAACAACTAGAAAAGTGAATGTTAAAATCCATGAGATAGGCTGCATTATTATGGAAAGAAAACTCTTCTGTTTAAATGAGAAGAAATTACGAGTTGCCAACTCCCATGCCAATACTGTTCCATGGATAATTCCAAAAAGAATGAAGACCCATGTTGTCCCATGCCATATACCGCATATAAAAAAAGTAATAAACATCGCTAAAATCGCACCAAAAACTTTCATCTTTCTAAAATAAAAATTCAATGGAGAAAAAATATAATCTTTCAACCAATCAGACAATGAAATATGCCATCTTCTCCAGAATTCAGAAATACTTTTAGCTTTAAAAGGTTCATTAAAATTCACGCCAATTTCAAAACCTAGAATCTTTGAAATTCCAGTCGCAATATCAGTATAGCCGGAAAAGTCTAAATACAACTGTATCGTAAAACAAACTATTCCTACTAAATTCTCTATACCAGAATACCCTTTTGGAGCAGCAAAAATCATTGCAACATACACACTTAAATAATCAGCAAAAATTGCTTTTTTAACCAACCCTTTAATGATGAAGTAAATTCCAGTATTCATATTTTCTTTAGAAACACCCTCTTTTTGATTTAATTGAGGGATGAAATGCTCTGCTCGTGTTATTGGACCTGAAATCATCAATGGAAAAAATGTCATATAAACTAAATAATCACTGAATTTTTGGACAGATTCAATTTTTTCATTGTAAACATCAACGACATAACTAATCGTTCTAAATACATAAAATGAGATACCAACTGGAATAATTATTTTAAGTAAATCATATGAAGTACCTGAAAACTGATTAATTATTTCAAGGAAAAAGTTAGTGTATTTAAAATAAACCAACAAACCTAAACTTGTAATTATTGAGAGTGATAATAAAACACGTTTTTTTACTTCAGAACTTGACTTCTCAATTATTTTAGCACTAAAATAATCAACGATAGCTGGAATTAAAATTATAAAGGATAAGATTCCCGTTAATTTAAAATAAAAGAATAAATTGAAAACAATCAAAATCCATTTTCTTACTTCCAACCATCTATAAAAAACACTGTATAAGACCAAAAATAATGTTAGAGCAATTAAAAAATACCCACTAATTAGAGAAATTGGGTTCAATTTATCGAATCCAAAAATGTTATATATAATTGTTTGAAATTGAAACATATTATAAAATTGGCGGTTTAGGTGATAACATAAATACACTAGGTCTTTTTTCAGCCTTCTTTTTAGGGATTTTCAACATGATTGGATTACTGCTTTTATTCATGATAAACGAAGCAATTGTATCCATCCATTTTGAAGCAGACTCTCTTGTTGGATGAACACCGTCAGACACCCGTTCAAAAGATAAGTCTTTAGATAAAAAAAATGTTCCTTCTTTTACTGAATTCTTAATTAATTCATTTATTCCAGAATCTTCTCTCCAATTTGGTGGGCCTACCCAAATATATTTGTACCCTTTAACTTGCTCTAAAATTTTTTCAACGTAGGGTTTACGTTCTATAATCGCATTGTATGCAAGAATATCCCCGCTACCTATTGCAAGTATGATGTATGTAGGTTTAAAACGTTCAATAAAATGGGGAATTGTATCACAACTTCCGTACCACTTAGAATTGGATGAATACCAAACAATTTGTCCTAATGTATGATTATTCTCTTCGCAATAATCGTTCAACCTTGGTCCTAAACCTTCTAGCATAGAATCACCAATAATTAAAATACGTTGTGAACTTGTGTCAGGTATTATTTTTGGAGGTAAATTGATCTTCTTTTTGGGTTTTCTTTTCTTCTTCAGAGGTTTTTTATCAGGGGTTGATAAAGCTAGAAAATACTCTTTGAATGTGTTTTTCTTCAATGTGTAATCAAAAATCCTAATTTCTAATACATAAAATGAAACAACTAATAAGTATAATATTAGCACACCAAAAATAGAAAGTATCGGTAAAAATTTTTTATTCATAAATAAATAGATAAATTATTCAATACGAATTAAATTTAAAATGATTTAAAAAGTTTAACTCAACCAATCATACGTTCACAAAAAAAGAAAGTTATACTTACATATAAAATAAGTCAATAATTATCATTTCAACATTAACTTTTGACCAATATTTAGATTATCAGAAGTTAACTGATTGAGCGATTTAATATGTTGAACAGTGGTTTTAAACCTTAATGCTAAATTAGTAAGCGTGTCTCCAGCTTTTACAATAATGAATTCTTCATTTTTTTTCGTGTCACTTTTAGCATTGGA
>CALPOI020000213.1 GCA_943325145.2 Candidatus Planktophila lacus
CTAATATTGAAAAGATTCTATGTTTTTTGCATCACATAAAAAGTTCGTGTTCCTTCGAAAATTAAATTCTCAAAACATGCTGTTCAACGACTAAAGAATCATCTTTTTCAGAATCTAATTGAATTCCATTCTGATAAATACCCGTCATAAATTGAAATGTTTTTTGTTGTATTTCAAACGATTGAATTTCGAAAATTAATTCATCCATTCCGATAAAGGTTTCCATAGGATATTTCACCAATCGGCCTTTAATCACCTGATACAAAAAGAAATATTCATAACCTTCCTTTTTAGAATAGTTCCATTCTCTTATTTTTGTTTGGTACATTGGAAATAAATAATTCTGACTCCATAAATCAAACAAAGAAAATTGATTTATTTTTTTTCGCTTATTTCGAATTTCCAAAATATTACTTTTTTCGATTATACAACCAATTCCAACTTGTTGGGTTGGTAAATCGATAAAATTAGAGAACCCACATTGTTCAATTAATTCAAAGTCAAAAAACACTTCAGAAATATTAACATTAGCATTTTTTGCTATTTCTTCAAAACGCACAACTATTTCTATTGGTAATTCCAATACGTAATAGATAACTCCTAAACCAAAAACATTAATAATAAACATATCCAAAGAATTCTATAAATATACTCAAAACAATATGCTAGATTTTTTAAATCATTTATTTAATTTTAATTACTTCAACATAATATATCGTAAATTCATAAAAAAAACAGTCACTTTTACAAAAAATAGAATGCGTGGAAATTATTACTTTTACAAAATTAAAAAATTGAAGACAGTTAAGTTTTTCTTGAATAAAAATCTGAAATTTCTCATTAAAATCAATAAAAAAATAAATAATTAAAATGAAAAACGAATTAATCTGCCCTAATTGTAAAGAAGCTTTCAAAGTAGATGAAACTGGATTTGCATCTCTCTTAAAACAAGTAAGAGATCAACAATTTGAGGACGAAATTCAATCTCGATTAAAGCTTGCAGAAATAGAAAAAGAAAATGCTATAAAATTAGTTGAAGCGAATTTAAAAAATGAATTTCAATCGTCTTTAAACAAAAAAGAAAATGAGCTATCACTATTAAAAGCTCAAAGCAACACTTTATTAATTGAAAAATTGGCCCTTAAAGAGAGGGAATTATCAGATCAATTACTTCTTAAAGAAAACAAAATTTCTGAACTAAATTCAAAAGTAGAGAAGGCTAATTTAGAACTACAAATTACTGTAACAAATGCTGTACAAAACATTGAAAAAGAAAGAGACACACTTTTAAATGAATTAAAATTAAAAGCTACAGAACAAGAACTATTAAAAAAATCAATTGAAGAACAATTTAGAAATACATTGATAACGAAAGATGAAGCAATCAAACTGAAAGACGATGAAATTAATCGTTTAAAAGACTTCAAACAACGACTTTCCACAAAAATGCTAGGTGAGACACTTGAACAACATTGCGAAATTGAATTTAATAAACTTCGAGCTACTGCCTTCAATAAAAACGTGTATTTCGAAAAAGATAATGATGCTAAAACGGGAAGCAAAGGCGATTTCATTTACCGAGAAACAGATGAAGATGGTAATGAAATTATTTCGATCATGTTCGAAATGAAAAATGAAGCAGAAGAAACAATAGGTAAAAAAAGAAATGAGGATTTCTTTAAAGAATTAGATAAAGACCGGTCTCAAAAAAAATGTGAATACGCCATCCTAGTTTCGACGTTAGAATCAGAAAATGAATTATACAACAATGGAATAGTTGATGTTTCCTATCGCTTCGATAAAATGTATGTGATCCGACCTCAATTTTTTATTCCAATCATTACCATTCTTCGAAATGCTGCTTTTCAATCACTTACATACAAACAACAGTTGGCTTTGGAACGTAAACAGAACGTAGATATTACAAATTTTGAAGCAAGTATCAATGATTTTAAAACTGCATTTTCTAGAAATTATGACATTGCAAGCAGAAAATTTACTGAGGCAATTGAAAGTATTGATAAGTCCATTAACCAACTCCAAAAGACAAAAGAAGCATTGTTAGGATCTGAAAATCAATTACGTCTAGCAAATAATAAAGCAGAAGAACTATCAATCAAAAAACTCACAAAAAACAATCCTACAATGAAAACTCGATTTGATGAATTATAATGTAATTATTTGAATGTAAAGGTATTTTCAAAATAAAGTTTTCAAAAAAAAGACCTAAAAACTACATACTTTCTTTAAAAGTTGCAAAACAAATATACAAGAAATTGTAATTTAAATATGTTTTTAAATGCTTTTTAAAACTTTAATGTTGTTTGCTTTCCAACTAATTCAAAATTTTTCTTTATCCATAAATCACAAGCATTCCTACCAAGTTCTTTTAAGTACAATAAAAATGAATAAGTTGAATTTAATTTAGACGAAAGATTTAAATCTTCCAAATCTTTATCAGCACTAATATTATGAAGAAATACTGGCTTTATTTTACCACCATCATCAAAACCTTTTCCTAAAATTTCTTGTTGATAAAGTAAAAATTTAAGTTCCTGTAATAATGATGAATTAAAACTAATTTCATTAACCCTATCTCTTATCTCTTCCACATTTTTTGGCATGGATTTAATTATTTTAGGATTAATTTGAATTAATAAAATATCATTTGTTTCAGTGGTTTGTTCTATCAATGGAGTAATTAGAGGATTACCTGTGTAACCACCATCCCAAAAATATTCACCATCAATTTGAACGGCATCAAACATAAACGGCAAGCAAGCAGAAGCTAAAACAGTTTTAGAATTAATTTCCTGTTTACTAAAAACTTTAGACTCACAATTTAAAACATTCGTAGCACATACAAATAATTTTGGTGGACTAATTTTATGTAAAACTTCAAAATCAATGACATCATTCAATACAGCCTCTAAAGGATTTATTCCTAAAGGATTTAATTGTTTCGGTGTATACAATTCCGAAATCAAACTAAAAAGACGATAACCTGGAGAATAATCAATATTACCTTTACTCAAAGATTTATCGATAAAACTTGGCTGTAAAAGAGATGTTTTACCAGCTTCTGAAATTTTCAACCAAAATTCATTTAACTTTTCTTTTGCTTTTAATCTCCCCCCTAATTTAAGTCCATAAACTACACAAATCGCGTTCATAGCTCCTGCACTTGTACCAGAAACTCCATCAATTTCAATACGTTCTTCATCAAGTAAACGGTCTAATACTCCCCAAGTATATGCACCATGAGCTCCACCACCTTGAAGAGCTAAATCAATCTTTTTTATTTCCATGAATTAAACATTAGCAAAAATACTGAAAAACTATGTTAAGCAAAAATAACGTATTGTGTTCAATTTTGAATAAAAATACAATTAAACACAAATGAATAATCTATATCATAAATTAAAACAACTTATTATTTCTCAACATTTATAGTGCAAATTGAATCAAATAATAATTTAGAAAATGGTATAATTATTTAATCTCATCTGTTTTATTTCTTAAGTTCAAGTAACAAATGTAACTTTTAGCTTTAATGGGGCTAACAACTTCAAAACAGAAGAGAAATTTGAAAATTTCCCTTTCTGTTTCTAAGAAAGGAGTTATTTTACCCCGTTAAATCGCCAAAAATAAAGTTGTAATGTCGCGCCTTTCTTATGAGCAAAGATACACAATAGAGGTATTGTTGCAATCAAAAACATCTAAAACTGAAATTGCATCCATTCTATCAGTAGATAAAAGTGTAATTTATAGAGAGATTAAACGTAATTGTGATAAACGGAGTGGTGTGTACAAAGCCTTTTTAGCACAAAACAAATATGAAAATAGACTTGCTATAAAACCAAAAAGAATAAAAGCCACAGAAGCAGTTAAAACGAGGATTTTTTCTTTAATACGAGAAGATTACAGTCCAGAACAGGTTGTTGGTTTTTTGAAAAAGAATAACGAAGAAACTGTATCACATGAAACAATTTACAGTTTGATATGGGACGATAAAAAACAGAAAGGGAATCTCCATAAACATCTTAGACGTAAAGGTAGGCGATATAAAAAGCGGGGTAACAGTAATGAAACAAGAGGTAAAATCATAGGAAGAGTTGGCATTGAAAATCGTCCAAAAGAAGCTGAAAAAAGAGAAGTATTTGGTCATTTTGAAGTTGATACAATTATTGGTAAAGATCACAAAGGAGCAATAATCACATTAAATGAAAGAGCAAGTGGTATGCTCTGGATGAAAAAAGTAGAATCTAAAGACGCGGAAATCGTCAAGATAAAATTAACTGAAATGTTAGACGAAATAAGACCATATCTAAAATCAATTACAGGTGATAATGGAAAAGAATTTGCTGGACATCAATATATAACAGATGAATATTGCGATTTTTTCTTTGCAAATCCTTACAGCCC
>CALPOI020000214.1 GCA_943325145.2 Candidatus Planktophila lacus
AAATAAGTATTTCATGGGCTTAAATGATTTTTTTAAATTTTTAGAAAGTCAAAGTTATAAAATTCAATATCGAGTACTACTTTCAAGATATAGAGGGAAGACAACATGTACAGATTGCCAAGGAACAAGGATTAGAAAAGATGCTAATTATGTTAAAATCGGTAACTCAACAATTACAGATGTAGTTTTACTCCCAATACATAAATGCTTAAATTTCTTTAAAAATTTACAACTATCTGAGCACGACTTAAAGATTGCTTCTCGAATTTTACTTGAGATAACCAATAGATTAACATTTTTATGTGAAGTTGGATTAGAATATCTAACATTAAATCGGACATCGAATACATTATCTGGTGGCGAATCCCAACGCATCAACCTAGCAACATCATTGGGAAGTAGCTTGGTTGGTTCAATGTATATTCTGGACGAGCCAAGTATAGGCCTACACCCAAAAGACACCGAACGATTAATTTCAGTATTAAAACATCTTCGCGATGAGGGAAATACAGTAATTGTAGTGGAACACGATGAAGAAATAATGAAGGAAGCAGATGAAATTATTGATATTGGTCCGATGGCTGGCAATTATGGTGGTGAAATTGTTTTTCAAGGTATTCATAAAGATTTAATCAATCAATCAAAAAGCTTAACAGCAAACTATTTAACTCAAGAAAGAATCATTCCAATTCCAAAAAACAAAAGAACCTCCCAACATTGGATTCATTTAAAAAACGTAAGACAAAATAATTTAAAAAGTTTAAATATAAGTTTACCTCTTTATAACTTTACGTGTATAACAGGAGTAAGTGGATCCGGAAAATCAACTTTAGTAAAACAAGTACTTCACCCATTTTTAAAGAAACATTTAGGAATATCAAACGACCAGCAAGGAACATTTGATACAATAACAGGTAATCTTGAATGTATAAAATCAGTAGAATTTATAGATCAAAATCCTATAGGAAAATCATCAAGAAGTAATCCTGCTACCTATGTAGGTGCTTTCGATGATATTAGAGACTTATTCTCACGTCAGCCAGAATCAAAATTAAAAGGTCACAAACCAGGTTTTTTTAGTTTCAACGTTGAAGGTGGAAGATGCGAAATGTGTGAAGGAGAAGGAACTACAACAGTAAGCATGCAGTTTATGGCTGACATACATTTACTCTGTGAAGAATGTGAAGGTAAGCGTTACAAAGCTTCTGCATTATCAGTAAAATATCATCAGAAAAATATATCTGACTTATTAGAAATGGATATTTCAGAGGCGCTTGAGTTTTTCAAAACTTATCCTGGTAGACTTGAAGATAAAATAGTCACAAAAATTCAACCACTTGAAGATGTAGGTTTAGGATATTTGAAACTTGGTCAATCGTCAAGTACAATGAGTGGTGGTGAAGCACAACGTATCAAATTGGCTTCTTTTCTTGCAAAAGGAACAAACGCCAAAGACACATTATTTATATTTGACGAACCTACAACAGGACTACATTTTTATGATATTGAGAAACTATTAATTGCAATTCAACGATTAATCGATGCGAAAAATTCAGTGATTGTTATCGAACACCATAGCGACGTTATTAAATGTGCAGATTGGATTGTTGATCTTGGGCCTTTTGGAGGAGATAAAGGTGGAGATTTAATTTTTTCTGGACCTCCAGAACAACTTATTCTCGAAGAAAAAAGTCTAACTGGATTTTACTTAAAAGATAAGTTTTAAATTTACACTATGAAATTTGAACATAGTGAATTTTTGTTTGGTTTTTTATTATTGCTAATACCAATAATAATTCACCTCTTTAATTTCAGAAAACACAAAATCTTTTATTTTTCTAGTATTCAATTTTTAAAAAACATTCAAGAAGAATCAAAATCCGTAAAAAAAATAAAAGATATTCTAGTCCTTTCTGCAAGAATCCTTGCTTTTTCATGTCTTATCCTTGCTTTTGCTCAACCTTACCTACCTTTAAAAAATGAACCAAATAATAAACTACCTTCAATCACTGCAATTTATATAGACAATTCATTTTCAATGTCTCAACTAGGAACAGATGGTCAACTTTTATCTGAAGCAAAAGAACAAGCACGTAAATTCATACTACAATCAACTAACAATACTAAATTTCTTTTAGTTTCCAACGAATTATCAGGAATTGAGCGGAAAATTTTCAATCAAAAAGATGCACTTCAACGACTAGACAAAATTATACTTTCTCCTCAATCACATCCTATTAGTAGAATCGTAAATTGGATGAAAGAAAGTGTTTCAAGTATATCCAATGGTGAAAAATACCCACCATTAAAAATTGTTTTATTATCTGATTTCCAGAAAAAACAAACTAATTTCAATGATTTAGATAAAGATAATTACAATCATTATTATCCCATACAATTTGTACCAGAAGAAACTTCAAACATTAGTATTGATTCTATTTGGTTTACCGATCCTAACTTTAAAATAAAACAAAATAATGAATTAACAATTCAACTCACCAATCATGGTAAAGATGAAGTTAAAAACAAAGAATTAACATTAGATATCAATGGAAGTAAGCGAACTGTTTTTTTTGAAATCCCATCAAAAAGCAGTAAAAACATCACGATAAACTATGCCGATTATCAAACAGGATTAAAATCAGGTGCATTACATATTAACGATAATCATTTGAAATTCGATGACGATTATTTCTTTACCTATGAAGTATTTAATAAAGCAAACATTTTAATCATAAATGGGGAACAACAAAATGCTAATATCAGCAAAACATATGGTCTAGACAACTATTATCATGTATCTGAAATAAGTGCAACATCATTTGTTGCAGATCAACTAACAGACAAACAATTAGTAGTATTAAATGGGATTAATTCATTCAGTGATGGAATGATAGAGGCGTTGGTTGAATTTACAGTACAACATGGTTCATTAATATTTTTTCCAGGTACAAACATAGAATATAATACAGTAAATAAACTAATGTCTGAACTAAATACTGGCAGTTTCTCTATCCTAAAAACTTCTCAATTTTCGATTCAAAACATAACCTATGAAGATCCTTTCTTTAAAGGTATTTTTGAAAAAAAACCAGAGAAATTAAATGTGCCATTAATTAAAAAAAACTATAGATTTACACCGAACAATACTACTGCAACACTAATTTCATTAAACAATAACGAACCACTTCTTATTAAGAACAAAACTTCAATTGTGTATACAAGTTGCTTAGATTCAACTTTTTCAAATTTAATTTCAAATGCTTTATTTCCATCCATACTTTTAAGAACAGCTGAAATTAGCCAAAAAAGAAATCCTCTTTCCCTTACGATTGGTACACATGAAGCATTCCCTGTTTATACGCCAACACCAAAAGATATCCCGTTTCGATTATCAAACTCTTCAATTGAAATCACACCAACAGTGGAAAGAAAAAATCAAATTAACTATGTCTCACTTTCTGGAATTCAATCAAGTACATTGCAAAAACAAGGTGTTTATGATTTAAAATGCGCTGACTTCAAAACAAAAATCGCTTTAAATTTAAATCGTACTGAATCAAATTTAGAAGTATTGAGTCAATCAGAAATTAGCAAACAACTTACTTCCTCAGAAATTGTTCATCAACATATTGATTCAATTGAAAATGGAATTGAATCAAAGCAATTAGATTTAGAGAAACCAAAAGAATATTGGCGGATTTTTATAATTTTAGCTCTATTATTTTTTGTCGCTGAAATGGTAATCATAAAATTTATGCGTTGAATAAAAAAATGAACCATACACTTAATAATTATTTTTAACATAATGTATATCCTATGAAATTTCTCCTTAAAAAAGTAACAATCGCGGATAGTTCATCTTCACATTTCAATAAAGTAAAAGATGTTTTAATAGAAGATGGAAAAATAATTAAGATTGAAGATAACATTGATAACGAAGAAGCTTATTGTATTCAGAAAGAAGGAGTATATATTTCACAAGGTTGGGTCGATTTGAAAGCTCATTTTTGTGATCCAGGAGATGAACATAAAGAAACCATCGAATCAGGATTAGAAGCGGCTGCTGCTGGTGGATTTACCCATGTTGCAATGTTACCTTCTACCCTACCGGTTTACGACAATAAAATGTCGGTCGAATACGCCTTAAGAAGATCTGAAAATTCCATATCAAAACTTCATCCATTAGGTTGTGTTACAGAGAAAATGAAAGGTGAAAATTTATCTGAAATGTTTGACATGAAGCAGTCTGGTGTTTCACTTTTTTCTGATGATACAAAAACACTATCAACTGGAATCCTATACCGAGCCTTATTGTACTCCAAAAATTTCGATGGTACCATTATAACTTTTTGTAATGATGAATCATTATCAGAAGGAGAACAAGTAAA